>CAUYZA010000011.1:0-22396 GCA_963577225.1 Dehalococcoidia bacterium
ACGGCCGAGCAGCTAAATTTCCGGCCGCAGGAAGGCGGGGTGTCGGGCTTCTTCAGCCTCTGGCACTTCGTGCGGACCGAGGACAACGTGATCAATTGGGTGCTGCAGCAGCAGCCGACGGTCTGGCTGAACGGCGATTACGACGAGTACTTCGCGCTGCCACGCACGTCGCAGGGGACGGGGATGACCGAGGACGAGGCGAACGCGGTGACTATCCGCGACGTACCCCGGTTCCTGCAATATCAGCAGGAGGTCTGGGCGGCGACGGAGACGTATCTGGCGTCGATGTCGGAGGACGAGTTCGAGTCGCGGCAGGTGACGGTAAAGCCGCTGGGGGAGATGTCGGTCTGGAACGCAATATACGGGTTGTGCTTGAGCCACGGCTACCGGCACATCGGGGAGATCGAGTATCAGCGCGGGGTGCAGGGTTTGGGTGGGCTGACGATCTAGCTCTGCCGCGAAGGAGCGTGGAAGCGACGCGCGGACTATCCTCCCGGCTGATCGAGAAGAGATCGACCGGAGTCGATCCGGCGACGAGAGGACGAACCGATGGCCGATCCGACTGAGGCGGAACTGCGCGCGAACCTGACGGAGCGCAACAACTGGGGACGCTGGGGCGACGACGACGAGGCGGGGGCGTTCAATCTGATCACGGCGCAGAAGCGGATCGAGGCAGCGGCGCTGGTGCAGAACGGGCGCACGGTTTCGCTGAGCCGCTTCTGGCCGAAGCGGCCGGGTCCGCTGAACCCGCAGCCGGCGCAGCACTTCACGCAGTGGTCCGACCGCGGCGAGAGCGGCGGCGCCGTCGACTACTACGGGATCATGTACCACGGCTATTCGACGACGCACGTCGATGCGCTGTGCCACGTATGGGACTCGAACGGCGGCTGGCAGGGCAAGTCGCCGGAGGAGCTGGTGGGGCCGCAGGGGGCGAAGTTCGGCGACATCACGGCCTGGCAGTCGGGGATCATTACGCGCGGGGTGCTGCTGGACGTGCCGGCGCATCGTGGCGAGCCCTATGTGACCGAGGGCAAGCCGGTGACAGGTGCCGAGCTGGAGGCGATCGCGGAGGCGCAGGGCACTCCGCTGACGCCCGGCGACGCCCTGATCGTTTACAGCGGGCGCGAAGCCTGGCAGAACGACAATCCAGAAAACTACATGGGGACAGCGCCCAGCCCAGGGCTGGACGGCTCTTGCTCGGTCTTCATCCGTGACAAAGATGTCTCGCTGTTGGGCTGGGACATGATGGATGCGCGGCCGGACCGGAACAATCTGCCCTGGCCGGTGCACTCGGTGCTGTACTCGTTCGGGGTGACACTGCTGGACAACTCGCTGCTACAGCCGCTGGCCGAAGCCTGCGCGGAAGAGGGGCGGAACGAGTTCCTGCTGATGGTGCTGCCGCTGCCCGTCGAGGGTGGAACCGGCAGTCCGGTCAATCCCGTAGCGATGTTCTAGGGCGCAAGCAAGAGTCGAGGGCGCCCAGCGCGCCCGCCAATTCTGGATACACCGATTCGACGATCGAGAAGGAGTGCACGACGATGACGAACTTTGGCGTTTCGATGTTCCCGACGGACTACGCGATCCAGCCGATCGAGCTGGCCAAGGAGGCGGAGGCGCGCGGCTTCGAGTCGCTCTTCTTCCCGGAGCACACGCATATCCCCACCAGCCGGCGCACGGCGTGGCCCGGGGGTGGTGATCTGCCGCTGGAGTACTCGCACACGCATGACCCGTTCGTGGGTCTAATGGCGGCTGCGGCGGTGACTGAGAAGCTGAAGGTGGGGACGGGGATCCTGCTGGTGCCGGAGCGCGACCCGATCGTGACGGCCAAGCAGATCGCGTCGCTGGACATGATCTCGGGAGGCCGGGCGCTGATCGGGATCGGGGCGGGCTGGAACGTGGAAGAGCTGGAGAGCCACGGGGTGGCGTTCAAGGATCGCTGGAACGTGACCCGCGAGTCGGTGCTGGCCTGGCGCGAGCTGTGGACGCAAGAGGAGGCCGAGTACCACGGCGAGTTCATCAACTTCGAGAAGTCGTGGTCGTACCCGAAGCCGATCAGCCCGGGCGGGCCTCCGATCTTGCTGGGGGCGGAGTCGAAGTGGGCATACGACCGGGTGGTTGACTACTGCGACGGCTGGATGCCGATCAACGGACGGGGCGACCTGGGGGCCGGAATCGAGCAGTTGAAGGGGGCCTGTGACCGCGCGGAGCGCGACTTCGGCGAACTGGACCTGACGGTGTTCGGCATGGGGCCGCAGGAGGAACGGGCGACCGAGGTGATTGAACTGGGCTTCCAGCGGGTGATCTTCAACCTGCCGCCGGCAGCGCCCGACGTGGTGCTGCCGCTGATGGACCGTTACGCGGAGCTGGCCGAGAAGCTGTCCTAACGGCTTCTGAAACCGAGATCGGGTGACGTGATGGCTTCGGAGAAGTTCGAGCAGGGCCTGTCGGTGCGGCGTGAGGTGCTGGGCGACGAATATGTCGACAAGGCGCTGGCGACGATGGACGACTTCGGCCGCGACTTTCAGGAGTGGGTGACGGAGTCGGCCTGGGGCACCTGGGCGCGGGACGGGCTGGAGCGCAAGCAGCGCAGCTTGAACGTGCTCTGCCTGCTGGCGGCGCTGAACCGGCCGACGGAGTTTGAGCTGCACCTGCGCGGGGCGCTGCGCAACGGCTGCGCCGTGGAGGAGCTGCGCGAGACGTTCATTCAGATCGCGGCCTATGCGGGAGCACCGGCCGGGGTGGAGTCGTTCCGCATCGCGCGGCGGGTGTTGAAGGAAGAGGGCGCAATCGAGTGAGCCCGCAGGCAAGCGGTACGCAGTCCGGCAGGGGCGACCCGCTAACGATCGGCTTCATCGGGTTGGGCAACATGGGCGGGCCGATGGCGGCCAACATCGCCAAGTCGGGGCTGCCGATGGTGGCTTTCGACGCGGCGGGTACGGCCGAGCGCGCACCGGACGGGGCGGCGCTGGCGGAGTCGGCGGCGGAAGTGGCGCAGCGATCCGACGTCGTGATGCTGAGCCTGCCCGACGGCAAGATCGTGTTGGCGGTAGCGGGCCAGGTTTGCGGCGCCGACGAGCGCCGGGCGGACACGCTGATCGACCTGTCGACGATCGGCGTCGCGGCAGGGCGCGATCTGGCGGCGCTGGTCGAGGCGGCCGGCATGTCGTATCTCGAGGCGCCGGTCAGCGGCGGCGTGAACGGGGCGGCGGCGGCCACACTGGCAGTGATGGCGTCGGGCGAGGCGACGGTCTGGGAGCAAGTCGAGCCGTTGCTGGAACCGATTTCGGCGAATCGCTTTCCGGTGGGGGCGAAGGCGGGCCAGGCCCAGGCGATGAAGCTGCTGAACAACTTCCTCTCGGCGACGGCGATGACGGCGACGAGCGAGGCGCTGGTCTTCGGCGAGCGCGAGGGCCTCAATCCGGCGCAGATAATCGACGTGCTAAACGCATCCAGCGGGCGCAACACGGCGACGAGCGATAAGTTTCCGCGCATGCTGGCCGGCGCAGAGGAGTTGGGCTTCCAAGCCTGGCTGATGGCGAAGGACGTGGGGCTGTTCATCGAGAACGCCAGAGCCAACTCGACGGTAGGCGACATCGGCAAGGCGGTGGCGCAGGTGACGGAGGCGCTGCGAGACGAACAGCCGGAGGCCGACTTCTCAGCGATCTGGGACTTCACGCGTCGGTTGTCGGAGTAGGGCGCCACTGGCGCTGATTGAGACTGCATCGGGCACGGGATAGCCTCGGGCATGGAGGCCGCGATGCGAATCACGACGTGGAACGTGAACTCGATCCGGGCGCGCGAGAACCGCGTGCTCAATTGGATCGACCAGCACCAGCCTGACGTGCTGTGCCTGCAAGAACTCAAGTGCGAAGAGGAGCAGTTCCCCTTCGACGGCTTCGACCAGCTCGGCTACGAGGTCAGCCTGTTGGGGCAGAAGAGCTACAACGGCGTGGCGATCGCGTCGCCCAGCTTCCCCGACAGCGTGGAGGAGCGGATCCCCTGGCCGGACGATGCGGACGCGCGCGGGATCGCGTCGACGTTCGACGATCTGACTGTGGCGACGGTCTACGTGCCGAACGGCCGCCAGGTGGGCCACGATCACTACCACTACAAGCTGGAATGGCTGGAGCGACTGCTGGGCTGGCTGGAGAGATCGGCGTCGCCGGATCAGCCGCTGGTGATCTGCGGCGACTTCAACGTCGCGCCGGACGACCGGGATCTGTTCGACCCCGGCGCCTGGCACGAGCAGAACCTGGCCACGACGGCGGAGAGGGAGCGACTGCAGGCCCTGCTGGACTGGGGGCTGCATGACGCGCTGCGCGTGCTGACCGATGAGGCGGAGCAGTACACCTGGTGGGACTTCCTGACCGACGGATTCCTGCACAACCGCGGCCTGCGGATTGACCTGCATCTGATCACGCAACCGCTGGTCGAACGGCTGGAGGCGGTGGAGATCGACACGGAGGAGAGGGCGGGCGAGAAACCGTCCGATCACGCACCGGTGACGCTGGTGCTGAGAGACTGACGCATGGCTAACGACAGGGCTGCCGACGAGCACAACCCGGACCCCGAGGCGCTGATCGAGTCGACGATCGATCGGATCGCGCCGCTGGATCGCGTCTCGATGAAGGCCGCCTCGGAGCGCCTGGACCGGCTGACCAAGCCGCAAGGGTCGCTGGGCTGGCTGGAGGACCTGGCGATCTGGCTGGCCGGGGCGAGCGGGCAGCCGATGCCGCTGCTGCCGCGCAAGGCGGTGGTCGTGGCCGCCGCCGACCACGGCGTGGCTCGTGGTGGGATCAGCGCCTATCCGCCTGAGGTGACGGCAGCGATGGTGCAAAACTTCCTGGCCGGCGGGGCGGCGATCAACGTGATGGCGCGGGCGCAAGGGGCGACGGTGACGATCATCGACGCGGGGGTGGCGACGGAGGTTGTGCCGCCGCCCAAGACCTCGCGCTTGCGTTTCCAGAGCCGGCGCGTGGGACCGGGCACGCAGGACATGACGACGTCGGCGGCGATGAGCGAGGAGCAGGCGCGGGCCTGCGTGGCGCATGGGATTGAGGTCGTCGAGGAGCTACGGGAGGCCGGGTTGGACCTGGTGGCGACGGGCGACATGGGGATCGGCAACACGACGGCGGCCGCAGCGATTACAGCGGTCCGCGCCGAGGCAGAGGTGGCTGACGTGACGGGGCGCGGGACCGGAGTCGATGATGCGGGGCTGGAACGCAAAACGGCGGCAGTGCAGGCAGCGATCACACGCAACCAGCCTGACGCGACTGACGGGATCGATGTGCTGCGCTGCGTGGGCGGCTTCGAGATCGGGGTGCTGACGGGAGTGATTCTCGGAGCGGCGGTGAATCAAGTGCCGGTGGCGCTCGATGGCTACGTGAGCGGCGCGGCGGCCCTGATCGCGCAGGCGATCGCGCCCCAGGCCATCGACTATTGTGCGGCGGCCCATCTCTCGGCCGAGCCGGGACACGCGATCGCGCTGGAGCGCTTGGGGCTGACGCCGTACATCGAACTGGAAATGCGGCTGGGCGAGGGGACCGGGGCGACGCTCTTCCTGGGGCACGTGGAAGCAGCGACGCGGGTGCTGTCGGAGATGGCGACGTTCGACGAGGCCGGCGTGCCCGAGCAGGACGATTGATGTTGCGCTCGCTCAGGCGCGGGATCGGATCGCCACTGCCGGCGATCGAGTTCCTGACGACGATGCGCTGGCATGCGGTGCCGGTGCGCATGTCGGGCGAGGTGGCGTCGTCGTTGTGGGCGTTTCCGCTGGCGGGGCTTCTGATCGGGCTGGCCTTGTTCGGGCTGGAGCGAGGCGGGCGCGAGATCGCGCCCGAGGCGGCGGTGGCGGCGGTGCTTGTGCTGGCCTGGGTTCTCCTGACCGGGGGGCTGCACCTGGACGGGCTGAGCGACACCTGCGACGGGCTGTTCGGCGGGCGCAACCGCGAACAGCGGCTGGCGATCATGCATGATAAGTCGACGGGGTCGTGGGGCACGATCGGGCTGGTGGTGGTACTGCTGCTGAAGTTCGCGCTGCTGGTCAGCCTGCTCGAGGGCGGGCGCTTCGCGGCGCTGCTGCTGGCGCCGATCGTGGCGCGGGGAGTGATCGTGGGGCTGATGGGAGCCTGGCCGTACGCCCGCCCGGAAGGCTTCGGGCGCGCGCTGCACGCCTCGGCCTGGGGCGCGCCCGCGGTTATCGCCGCTGCGCTGACCCTGTTGGCAGCGGGGCTGCTGTGGAGCGGCGAGGGGTTGCTGATCGTCGTGTTCGTGGGTGCGGTGGGCGGGGGACTGGCCTGGTACGCCCGGAGCCGGTTGGGCGGGCTGACGGGGGATGTCGACGGGGCGCTGATCGAACTGCTGGAGGTGGCGACGTTGCTTGCCATCGTGGTGGGGCTGGAACAAGACTGGCTGGACCCGCTGCTGTGGAATGGGAGCTGAATCATCGCCCGAACGACGATCTATGTGGTGCGGCACGCGGAGAGCGAAGCGAACAAGGCACGCGTCTTCAGCGGCCACGACGACCCGGATTTGACGGAGCTAGGGCGGCGACAGGCGACTGCCGTAGGCAAACGGCTGGCAGGGGAGGCGGTGCTGCGGGTGGTGTCGTCCGACCTGCGGCGGGCGGCGCAGACCGGCGCGGCGATCGCGCGAGTGCTGGACGTGCCACAAGAGGAGGATCCACGGCTGCGGGAAATGTTCTACGGCGAATGGGAGGGCAAGACCCAGGAGGAGATCGTGGAGCGCGACCGCGATACCTGGGAGCGCCTGGCGAGGCCGAGCGCTGACTTTCGGGCGCCGGGGGGCGAGTCGTTGGCGGAGGTGCGGGAACGTGTGCACGCGGCCTACCTGGAGATCGTCGCGGCCCACCGCGACGGGGAAGCGGTGCTGGTCGGCCATGGCAACGCGATCGGAATGCTGCTGTCGGCGCTGCTCGACCTGCCCTACGAGAATTCGTGGCGCTTCCAGTTGCAAAACACCGGGGTGACTGTGATCCACGACTTCGACGGGACGCCGGTCGTGGCGTCGGTGAATGAGACGGCTCATCTGACCGGGATCGAGTGATGGGCGAGATCTGGCTGATCACGGGCGGGGTACGGGCGGGCAAAAGCCGGCTGGCGGGAGAGCTGGCGTCGGGCTGGGCGGCGGAGTCGGGCGAGGGCGTGACCTATCTGGCGACGGCGGAGGCTGGCGATGAAGAGATGACAGCGCGGATCGCGTCGCACCAGGCGGCGCGACCGGCGGACTGGGGGCTCGTCGAGGAGCCGCTGGCCCTCGCCGATGCGGTCGCGCAGGCGGGCGAGGGCTGCCTGATCGTGGACTGCCTGACGCTCTGGGTGTCGAACCGGGCCTTTCCCGAATTGAGATCCGAAGGGGCACCGTCGCCGCAGGAGGTGGCGTCGATGCAGGACGAACTGCTGGCGGAGTTAGAGGCGGCGATGGCCGCGATGCGGAAGCGGCAGGCGCCATCGATTGTGGTGACGAATGAAGTGGGCTTGGGCGTGATCGCGGAGGACGCGGCGGTGCGAGCGTACGGGGATCTGTTGGGGGCGGTCAACGCGTCGATGGCGGGCGTGGCGGAGCGGGTCTATCTGTGCGTGGCGGGGTTGGCGATGGAGTTAAAATCGATGGGCGCGCGCGGGGTGGGGGAGTAGGGGCGGGGTCGTGCTTCCGCGTCAAGCGCCGGCTAACGCGCCGATCAGTCGGGCAGGTTGTCGATCGGGAGAGGCTCGATCTCGTCGGCGAGGGGGAAGCCGAAGACGCGGCCGTAGAAATAGAGTTCGCCCTCGAGAGCGCGCTTGATATTGGCGGCGCGCCGGAAGCCATGCTGTTCGCCTTCGAAGGCGGTGTAGGCGACGGGCAGCCCCTTCTCGCGCAGCCCGTCGGCCATGCGCTGCGACTGGTCGGGCAGAACGATCTTGTCCTCCAGACCCTGGAAGAAGGCGACGGGGCAGTTGAGCAGGTCGGTGTGGTGGATCGGAGAGCGCTCGTCGTAGAGGTCCTTGCGCTCGGGGTAGGGGCCGATCATGGAATCGAGATAGCGCGACTCGAACTTGTGCGTGTCGGTGGCCAGGCCGCTGGCGTCGCTGACGCCGAAGTGGGAAGTGCCGGCGGCGAAGAAGTCGCGGAAGGTGAGCGCGCAGAGCGTGGTCCAGCCGCCAGCGCTGCCGCCCGTGATGGCGCAGCGCGCGGGGTCGACGTCGCCACGCTCGATCAGGAACTTGGCGCCGTTGATGCAGTCGTCGACGTCGAGGATGCCCCAGTTACCGTTGAGCCGGCGTCGATAGGCGGTGCCGTAGCCGGTGCTGCCGCCGTAGTTGACGTCGAGCACGGCGATGCCCCTGCTGGTCCAATATTGCGTGCCGAGACGGAGCGTATCGGAGGTGGCGCCGGTGGGGCCGCCGTGGCTCATGACGAGCAGCGGCGGGCGCTCGTCGTCGGGGGCGGTGAAATCGGCGTTGGCGGGCGGGTAGTAGTAGGCGTAGGCGGTCAGGCCAGCCTCGGTCGGGAACTCGATCGCTTCGGGCGCTGAGAAGTAGCCCTCATCGATCTCTAACGAGCTCGACGTCTGGAGTTCGGTGCAGGTCTGCGTTTCGGGGTCGAAGAGGACCGCGGCGGCGAGGCGGGTGGGGCTGGCGGCGACGAACGTGACCCGGCCCGCGGCGGAGTCGTAGTTGCCGAAGCTGGTGTAGGGCGTCTCGATCTCGGTCAGATCGCCGCTCTCAAGGTCGATGGTGTGGAGCCGCGAGCGCCCGTCGCGGGCGATGTCGGCAACGGCCGTCCGCTTGTCGAGGATGGCGTAGCCGTTGTTGTCGAAGACCCACATGGGGCGGCCCATCTCGGCCTCGATCGAGACGACTTGCTCGACGCCGCTCCCGTTGTAGCGGTAGAGGTTCCACCACCCGCTGCGATCGGAGACGAAGTAGAGCTGACCGTCGGGCGCCCATTCGGGCTGGCAGATCGATTCGTCGACGGCGCCCGCCACGGACTCGACGGAGACGGGCACGCCGCCGGCGTCGAGCGTCGCGACCTGCAAGTCGCAACCGTCCCAAGGCATGTTGGGGTGGTCCCACTGCAGCCAGGCGAGGCGACTGCCGTCGGGGCTGAGGCGAGGGTTGGCGTAGAAGTCATGGCCCGTGGCGAGGGCGGCCGGGTCTTGCATGGCGCCGGCGGTCGTGGGGTCGAGAGAGACGAGATAGTTGCGGGCCTCCTCGCCGGAGCGCGTGTGGTCTTCGCAGACGGCGACCAGGCGGTCGCGACGGGCGTCGTAGATCATGTCGGCGAAGCGCAGTTCGCCGT
The DNA here is from genome assembly GCA_963577225.1 of Dehalococcoidia bacterium. Taxonomy (GTDB): domain Bacteria; phylum Chloroflexota; class Dehalococcoidia; order Bin125; family Bin125; genus JAPUIR01. The sequence goes on from CAUYZA010000011.1 coordinate 9,301, forward strand.
CGTTGCCGCGGGCTGGGGGCGTGATCGGAGTGGGCTCGGGTGCGTCGTCGGAGCGGCGGTAGAGGCGCTGGTCGGCGAAGTTGGCGAAGTAGGTGACGCCTTGGTGGACGAGGACGGCCGCGCCGCCGTATTCGTGGACGCGCGTGCGGGCGTTGAAGCTGGGCGGGATGAGGCCGGTCGACGAGCCGTCGGGCTCGCGGCGAACGAGGACGTTGCGGCCCTCTTCGGCAGGGCGGCCTTCGAGCCAGTGGGTGGTCTCGCCGTCGAGGGCTGTGCCGTTCAAGCGGATCGTGGCGGCGTTCATTAGGTCCGCCGTGATGGGGGATTTCCAGGCACCGTACGGGGCGGTCTGTGGGGGGGAGTCGGACATCAGTACACCTCTCGCCGGCGGATCGTAGAGCAGGACGCGCCAGGGAGGGGAGCGGGCGGGTAGCCTGTGCCGCGACCGATGGGGGGAGCCAGTGACGACACGATCGGACGCGACGTCGAACGCGGGGGGAATCCCGCCGCGGCGGCCGGAGGACCAGCCGCTGGCCGACGACGTGCGTCGTCTGGGGGCGCGGCTGGGGCAGACGATCGCGGATCTGCAAGGCGACGACGTGCTGGCGGACGTGGAGCGCCTGCGCGAGTTGACGCGTCGACGGCGGGGCACGGCGGGCGAGGCAGCAGAGCCGGAGCTGCTGGGCGAGATCGCGTCGCTGATCGAGGGCTGGGATCTGGAGCGAGCGGAGGCGATGGTACGCGCGTTCGCGATCTACTTCCAGTTGGTCAACACGGCGGAGGAGACGCATCGCGTGCGGCGGCGGCGAGCGTACGAGCGAGTCGCGGACGCTCCACCCGCACCGCGCTCCTTGGCCGCGACCCTGGTCGAACTGCGCGAGGCGGGTGCGGAACCGGCGGCCTTGGGCGAGGCGATCGCCCAGATGTCGTTGCGGCCGGTGATGACAGCGCATCCGACCGAATCGACGCGACGCACGACGCAGGCCAAGCTGCGCGCGATCCATGACGCGCTGCTGCGGCGAGACGATTCGGCGGCTTCGCAGCGTGACGCGATAGACGACGCAATCGGAATGCAGATCGAGGCGTTGTGGCAGTCGGACCAGTTGCGTCATCGACGGCCGACGGTGCTAGAAGAGGTGCGACTGATCCTGGACGTGTTCGACGGGACGCTGTGGGACGCCGTACCGGGCGTGATAGGGGAGCTGCGTCGCGCGTCGGCGGCGGCGGGTGTTGAGTTGCCGGAGGGCGTCCATCCGCTTGGGTTGGGCTCGTGGATGGGCGGCGACCGCGACGGCAATCCCAACGTGACGCCGCTGGTGACGCGGCAGACCGTGCTGGTGATGAAGGAGCGGGCGCTGCTGCGCTACCTGGGGGCGATGCGTGAACTGGTACCGCTGCTGTCGCACTCGGCGCGGCGGGTGGCGATCCTGCCAGCGCTGCTGGCGTCCGTGGAGGTGGATGGGACGTCGATGCCGCTGGTCGCCGATCGAAACGCGGAGACCTATCGCTACGAGCCGTATCGGCTCAAGTTGACGTACATGGCGGCGCGGCTGCAGGCGAACCTGGCCGAGACGCACTCCGCCCTGGAGGTCGACGAGTTGCGGGCTCTGCCGGGCCAGCTCGACGCGCGGGCGGCGGAACGGGAGGCGGCGGAAGACGGCGAAGCCTACCTCGGGGCCAAGCAGTTGGAGACGGACCTGCAGCTGATCGTCGCGAGTTTGCGCGGTCACGGCGCGGAGGCGGCGGTGCGGACGGTGCAGGTGCTGATCGACCGGGTGCGGGCGTTCGGCTTCGTGCTGGCGACGCTGGACGTACGCCAGCACGCGGAGCGCTTCGCGGCGGCGGTCGATGAGATTGCCGGGGCGGTGGAGGCGATCGACGGCGGGCGTCGCTACGGGGAGCTGTCGGACGCGGAGCGCGTGGCCTGGCTGGGCGCGGAGCTGATGGGGCGGAGACCCCTGATACCGCCCGGCGCGACTTTCTCCGACGAGACGCAGGAGATGTTGGACACGTTTGAGGCGATCCGCTTCGCGCGGGCGCACAACGGACCGGGTGGGGTGGAGTCGTGCATCGTCTCGATGACGGAGGGCGTGGCCGACGTTCTGGCGCCGATGGTGCTGGCGCGCGAGGCGCAGTTGCTGGGCTGGGAAGGGGAGGAGTTCGTCTCGTCGATTGGGATCGTGCCGCTGTTCGAGCGGTTGCAGGACCTGCGCCAGGCGCCGGCGGTAATGCGTGAGCTGTTCGCCGACCCGCTTTATCGACGGCAACTGGCGGCACACGGCGACGTGCAGGAGATCATGATCGGCTACTCCGACTCCGCCAAGCAGGTGGGGATCCTGCCCGCCGCCTGGGGGCTGTACCGCGCGCAAGAGGAGTTGCTGGAGGTGGCGGCGGCGGCAGACGTGCGGCTGGTCCTGTTCCACGGCCGCGGGGGAACGGTGAGCCGGGGCGGGGGGCCGTCGCACGACGCGATCCTGGCGCAGCCGCCGGGCGCCGTGGCGGGAGGGATCAAGTACACGGAGCAGGGCGAGATGATCCAGTTCACCTACGGCTTGCCAGCGATCGCGGCGTGGAATCTGGAGCAGGCGACGGCGGCGGTGCTGGCACACTGCTTCCAGGACTGGCGCGACGACGTGAGCGAAGCCGACCAAGGTCGCTTCCGAGCGGCGATGGACGAGCTGGCGGAGTCGGCGCAGGAAGCGTACCGAGTCCAGATCCACGAATCGCCGGCGCTGTTCGAGTATTTCCATCGCGTCACGCCGCTGGCGGAGTTGGGCATGATGCCGATCGGGTCGCGGCCCGCCTACCGGCCGCAGGTCGGTGGCGCTCAGTCGATCGACTCGCTGCGCGCGATCCCCTGGGTCTTCGGCTGGATGCAGTCGCGGCACGTGCTGACGGGCTGGATGGGGGTGGGCACAGCGCTGGAGTCGTACATCGAGGCGCACGGCGAAGAGGGGCTGGCCTTGCTGCGCGACATGCGCACGCGCTGGCCGTTCTTTGCGTCGTTCATCTCGAATGTGGAGATGGTCTGCGCCAAGGCCGACCTCGATGTCGCGGAGCACTACGTGCGGATCTTGGGCGACAGCGAGACGGCGCCCGCGATCTTCGCCTCGCTGCGGACCGAGTTCGAGCGCACGGTGGCGGGGATCGGGCGGGTGGCCGGGATCGAGCGGCTGCTGGAGGGGAATCCGGTCCTGCGGCGCTCGGTGGACCTGCGCAATCCGTACGTCGATGCGCTGTCGTTCTTGCAGGTGGCGCTGCTTCAGCGTCGGCGGGCGGGGACGGAGGAGGCGGACAGCGAGCAGTTGCTGGAGGCGATTCTGCGCTCGATCAACGGAGTGGCGGCAGGGCTCCGCAACACGGGGTGAGCGGCACGACCGAGAGACGGCGCTGCGGCGCGGTCAAACGGTTTATCCGGCTGCGACAGCTTCTCGGACGCGGGGCAGGACCTCTTCGGTCATGCGCTGATACTGGCCGCGTTGGTCCCAGCCGGTAACGCGCAGGGTGATCGACTTGGCACCGTCGGCGACCAGCGCGCGGAGATGCGCGACGACTTCGTCGGGCGTGCCGGCGGCGGTCCAGTTGGCGACCATCTCGGCGGAGAAGACGGGGCCGTAGTAATCGTCGAGGAAGCGCTTCGACTCTTCGAGGCAGGTGTCGCGGTCGGGGCCGATCAGGATGTTGTGATAGGCCATGTTGGGGAAGGACGCATCGTCGCGGCCTTCCTCGGCCAGGAAAGCCTGAATCTTGGTCCAGTTGGTCTTAAACATTTCGGGGAACATCTGCACGGTCATCCAGCCGTCGGCCATACGCCCGACGCGGTGCAGCGCCCGCTCCCAGACGTGCTCGCGATCCGTGGCCGGGGAGGGGTTCGAGGCGATCCAGATCGGGCAGGGATCCTGCATAGGCTTGGGCTCGATGAAGGCGTCCTCGTAGCTGTGCCACTTGCCCTCGACGCTGACCCGGTCCTCGCTCCAGAGACGACGCACGATGTCGATGTTCTCCTCCAGGCGGGCGGCGCGTTCCTTGTCGAGGACGCCCCAGTTGGCACCCTCGGCGGCGCTGGCGCCGCCTTGGACGATGCCGGTGCATGCGGGCGAGCAGCATGCGGCCCTGCGAGAGGAAGTCGAGGTTGGCCCACTGGTAGGCGAAGACGAAGGGATCGCGCACGGGGAAGGAGGCCATGCAGCCGACGCCCAGCGTGACGCGATCCGTGACACCGACCAGCGCGCCGAGCAGCGTGAGCGCCTCGGGGCGGGGCTTGGCCATCAAGCTGTCGCCGACCCAGATCGAGTCGAAGAGGGGGTCGGCGTCGGCCTGGCGGGCGAGGTCGAGCATCTCGGGCACGGAAGTCGCGCCGAAAAGGGCGCCGCGTTGGGGCAGGGTGAGGCCGAAGCTGAGGTCGGGCATGGGGGCTCCTTCGGGGTGGGCAGGATAGGTGTTTTCGTGGCCGGGCTGTATCGAGGCCGTTGGGGCACAGGAGAGGGACGTTCGCAACCCTGCTGAAGTCGCAGATCGATGGGGCGTAGGGGGCTCAGCGGTCGGCGCAGGGGCCGGCTGCGTCTGAGAGGAACGCCGGGGAGCGCAAATATGCAATGCTCAGCGCTGAAGCGCGGGCCTGAAAGAGTTGATCACGATGACACGGATCTACCGCTCGCAGCAGGAGTGCCCGGTGGCGCGCACGCTGAACATCGTGGGCGACCGCTGGACGGTGCTCGTGCTGCGTGACCTGGCCAACGGGCAGCGTCGGTTCAATGACTTGCTCGCTTCGCTGGAGGGGATCTCGCCGAACCTGCTGGCGGACCGGCTCAAGCGGCTGGAAGAGCACGGCATGGTGGAGCGGGTCTTCTACAGCCAGCATCCGCCACGGGCCGAGTACCACCTGACGGAGAAAGGCTCCGACTTCGGTGGGGTGCTGGATGCGATGTTCTCGTGGGGCCGGAAACACGCGGGGGTCGGAACCGGGTCCTAGCCCGCGCCACGGTCCCGTTCCTAACCGGCACGACCGGCGCTCTCCGTCCACCCACGCAGTCTCACTAGCCCTCGACACGCTGCCACTGGACGAGGGTGTAGGGCGGGTCCTCGTCGTTGTGGTGCTCGAAGACCGCCTCGACTTCGTCGCCGATGGTGATTGGGTCGCGCGGCTCGCCGAGCAGGTTGCCGACCATGCGGATATCGCCCGCGTGGGGCAGTTCGATCAGGACAACCATGTAGGGGCAGCCGTCGGCCAAGGCAGGGTGAACCGGGTGCCAGACGCGTTCCCAGGAGTAGACCTTGCCGCGCGGTGCGACGTCGATCCAGTTGAGGTCGAAGGAGTGGCAGGCGTGGCAGATCCACTCGGGGCCCCAGAGGTGCTGGCCACAACCGTTGCACTGCTGGATACGGAGGATGCCCTCGCGCGCGCCCTCCCAGTAGGGGGCGTCGAGGCCGTCGCCCTGGGGGGAGGGGCCGGGCATGCCGGAGGGCAGATAGCTTTGGTCGGTGCTCTTGGCGGGTGTCACAAGGTCGCCTCCGAGCCTAGCAAGAGATCGCTGACCGGCTCGACCATGGGCCCGGACGCGACGAGCGAGACGTCGACGTTGGGCACCTGGTTGGGCGACTGGCCGCGAATCTGGCGGACCGCTTCGATCTGCAGTTCCAGGCCGTGCATGTAGCACTCGGCCAGGTTGCCGCCGCTGGTGTTGACGGGCATCTTGCCGTCCGGCGCGCGCATGTTTTCGAAGGTGATGAATTCGTTGGCGGTCTCGTAGGTGCAGAGGCCGTGCTCGATGATGCTCATCACGACGCCGCCAGTGAAGTTCTCGTAAACCTGGGCGACCTGAACGTCTTGCGGGCCCATCTTGGCCATCTCGTACATGTGCGGGGCGACGGTCTTGAAGTTGGAGGTGGCGTAATCGGGAGCGTTGTGGACGCCGGCGGCGGCACGACTGGGGACACCGGTGGCGACGCCCATGATGTAGGCCGGTGTCTGCTTGAGGTCCTTGGCGCGATCGGCGGGCATCAGCACCAGCGCGGCGGCGCCGTCGTTCTCCTGGCAGCAATCGAAGAGATGGAAGGGCTCCACGATCCAGCGCGAGTTGTCGTAGTCCTCGGAGCTGAGCGGGCGGCCGTACATGACGGCGCGCGGGTTCTGTTGCGCGTGGTGATAGGAGGCGAGCGAGCAGGCCTTCAGCGTCTCCGCGCTGACGCCCTCGTCGCGGAAGAGGCGCTGCACGCGCATGGCGAACGACTGCGCGGGCGACATCAGGCCGTACGGGGCCGTGAACGCGCCCCGACCTTGGATGCGCGGCACCTGCGCGCCCTGGCCGAAGCGACCGAATTGGCCTTGCGCCAGCGCGCGGAAGACGACGACGCAGTCGGCGTAGCCGGAGGCCACGGCGGCAGCGGCGTTGCCAACCGCTCCGGAGCCACCGCCACCGCCACCACCCCACTGCATGTTGGAGAAGCGCAGCTCGGGGATGCCGAGCGCGGCCGCCAAGCGCGGTGGGTCGTTGCGGTCGTTGGAGTAAGAGGCGAAGCCGTCGACCTCGCTGGGCGAGATACCGGCGTCTTCGCAGGCCTTGAGGATGGCTTCGAGGCCGAGCTTGAACTCGGCGTCGGGAGCCTGACCTCGCTTGTAGTAGGTCGTCTCGCCGATGCCGACGATCGCGACCTGGCCGCGCATAGAACGCTCACTCATACGGAATTCCCTTCCCCCAAGCGGAACTTTCGGGTCGGAGCGTAGGGTACCGGGACTGACGAAGAGGCGAAAGCGCCCTCGGAAAGGGCGGTGGCACCCAGTGCAGGATCTGACCGGCCAGACGAAGTCCGAGGCGCTCCATGTTGTGCTGTGAGCCGGTGGAGACGCCTGTACGGCTGACGAGCAATTCGCTGCCCATGGCAGCGGCGACGGCGCTGCCATGGTGGAGCAAACGCGGTCTGACAGCCGCAGTTGCGCTGCGCGCGCAGTGTGGCGCCACCCGCCAGGTAGGCGATGCGGTCGTGGACCCAGAGCAGGCCCATGGCGACCGGGGCGCCGTCCAGTTCGGCGACGAACATGTGGTTGTTGGGGTTGTCGACCTGGCAGGGGAGGTAGTCGCGTGCGAAGTCGCGGTCGCCGGGAGGGAACTCAAATCCGTCGACGTAGAGCGACTCGCACCTGCCCAGCTTCGGCTGCGCCAACCTCCCTGACGATTGGGTGGTCACCGCTGGACGCTTCCGGCTGAGCGTCGGCGGCTCCCGGTATGCCGTAGAGGATGGTGTCCATGCGCTCGGGCCGCAGGCCTCAACTCGTGAGCAGATCGGCAAGCACGGGGGTGAGTTCGCTGGCGATGGTTTCCGCGAAGAAGGGAGCGCCCTGAAAGTAGACGGGGATGGGCGCGAGGGCTTCCAGGTCATCGGCGCGGATGGTGCGGACGATGTTCATCCAGGGGAAGGGCACGTTGATGCTGCGTCGGACGCGGGCTTCGCCGAAGCGGGCGAGCTCGATGCCGCCGGGGTTGCCTGGGAGGGTGCTGGCGGCGGCCGCACGGAGGCGCGTGTGTTCCAACGATCGCGACGTCGATCCGTCGCGCGATCTCGGCGCTGATGGGGGGTGGCGCGGGAGTCACGAGATCGCGGCGGCGGCGGCGAGTTGGGCGATCTCGTCGTCGGGCAGGGCGAGGATGTCGCGCAGGACGTGATCGGTGTCTTCGCCCAGGGCGGGGGCGGCTTTGCGCAGGCGGCCGGGGGTCTCCGAGAAGCGCGTGACGAGGCCGTCGTAGGGGGTGGAGCCCATCACGCTGTGCTCAAGCTCGACGAAGAACTCGCGATGCTTGAGCTGGCGGTCGTCGTAGAGATCGCTGGGCCAGAGCACGACCGAGGCCGGCACGCCGCAGGCGCGCAGCTGCCCGGCCAGTTCGAAACCGTCCTGATCGGCTGTCCAGACGCGCAGTACCTCATCGATGGCTGCGTGTTGCCCGAACCGGGCGTCGAGCGCGTCCAGCGCGGAATCGGCGAACGCGTCGAGCGGGGCGAGGCTGCGCAGCGCACGCCACTGGTCGGCGGTTTCGACGGCGATCGCGATCCAGCGTTCGTCGCCGGCGGCGGGGTAGACGCCGTGTGGCGCCGCGTAGAGCGAGTCGTGCCCAGCCGCGGGGGCGATACGACCGTTGACGGTGTAGTCGAGCAGGAGCGGCTCCATGAAGTGGATCGCGGCCTCGACCTGCGAGTGATCGATGTACTGGCCTTCGCCCGTGCGCGCGCGATGGATCAGCGCGGCGCTGAGGGCGGCGACGCCGAAGCGCGGGTTGATGAAGTCGGTGTAAGCGCCCCAGGGGCCACAAGGCGCACGGTCGGGCCAGCCGGTGATGTACATGAGTCCAGCCAAGGAGGCGCCCTGATTGCCGAAGCCGGTGTAGCCGGCCTCGGGGCCGGTCTGGCCACGCAGGCAAGTGCTGAGCATGACCAGATCGGGGCGGTCCTTGCTGAGGCTGGCGTAGTCTAGTCCGAATTTCGCCATGGTGCCGGGAGTGAACGACTCGACGACGACGTCGGCCCAGTCGACCAAACGCCGGGCGAGCCGCCGGCCCTCCTCCGTCGCAAGGTTGGTGGCCAGTCCGAGCTTGGAGCTGTTGAAGTTGGCCATGAACTGGGCGTTGTCGAGGCCTGCCTCGCCACGCTTGTAGGGCGGCACGAGGCGGAGGATGTCGGGGCGGGTGAGCGACTCGACGTGGACGACGGTCGCTCCGTGGTCGGCGAGGGCTTTGGAGATGATCGGGCCGACGCCGACCCAAGCGAAGTCGGCAACCTTCAAGCCATCGAACGCGCCGCGACGGTCGCCGCTGGCCTGGAGCAGGTCGCTGGGCATCGCCCGCGGCGGGCGGGGCGCCTCGACCAGGTCCTGGTCCTGAGCGAGGCTGGGAGCCGGTCGATCGAGGCTGATCGGGGTGGCGGAGAGCTTGGCGAAGGGGCCAGGGTGGAGCCGGCCGTCGATCGGCGTCCAGTAGTCGCGCGCGGCGAGCTGGGGGTCGTTGAGGAGATGCTCGGCGTTGTAGATCGCGCCCATGAGCATACGGTTGGGGACTGCGAAGGCCTGGATCTCGGCCAGCGTCTTGGTCTTGATGAAGGCGGCCACGACGTCGATCGACTCGGCCACCGCCTGGGGCGTGAGCTCCTTCTGGACGACCAGGGAGATCCAGTTGGCCCAGTCGATCCCTTGGAGATGTGCGGGCAAGGGGCTGGTCTGCTGGACCCAATCGAGGGCGGCGGCATGCGTACGACCGCCAACCAGCGGCAGCGCGATGCCGTAGGTGATCTGGCCGTCGGCGCAGTCCAGCACCGGCGGTATGAGCAGACCGGGGAAGAGTTCGGCGGGCGGGTCGCCGCGATGGCTGCCGCCCTGGGGCGGGTCGTCGTCGTGGTTGGGCGGGTAGCCGGTGGCGTTCATCAGGGTCCAGACGATGGCCGCCTGCATGGAGACGTCGAGCTGTTGTCCGAGACCGGAGCGCTGGCGCTCGTACAGCGCGACGACGACGTCGGCCGCGGCCTGGGCCCCGGCGTGGAAGCCGGCCTGCGGGTAGCCGACAGGCAGCGGCGGGCGGTCATGGTCGCCCTGCATCGAGAGCAGGCCGCCTGCCGCTTCGAGAGTGAGATCGGTGGCGGGGTCGCCGGCCTGCGGGCCGGTCTGGCCGTAGGGCGTGATCGAGACGTAGATCAGGCTGGGATTGAGCACGCCGATCATGCTGTAGTCGAGGCCGTAGCTTTCGAGCTGGCCGGGATCGCCGGACTCGATGAAGACGTCGGCTTCGAGCAGGAGACGGCGCAACTGGGCGCGCTGGGCGCCGTTGTCGATGTCGAGCACGACGCTGCGCTTGCCGAGGCCGAGGGCGGCCCAGAAGAGTGAGTCACCGGGCTCGGCATTGGTTTCGGGGTCGCCGGAGGGGCTTTCAGGGCCGCGGGAGGGCCCCCGGGGGCCGAACGGCGGCAGGCGGCGGGAGTCGACGCCTTGTGGCGGCTCGACTTTGATCACTTCGGCGCCGAGGTCGGCCAGGATGCGCCCGGCCATCTCGCCACGGGGCGTGGCGAAGTCGATCACGCGTATGTGGTTGAGCGGGCCCGTCATGGCTAAGCTGTGCCTCGTCCCCAACGCTCACATCTTGGCGATGATCTGGGTGCTGAACTCTTCGATCAACTCACGCGCACTGCCCTGCACGGTCTGGATGGCGAGGTTGTCGACGCCGGCCGCCTCCAGCCCCTTGAGCCGCTCGATGATCTCGTCGGGCGTGCCGGTGAAGGTGCGGGCCAGCGTCTGCTCGTTGACGAACTGCTCTTCGCCGGGCTTGAGGTAGGCAAGATGCCCTTCGTGAACGTCGAGGTAGCGGCGGTCCTCGGGCGAGCCGGTCTCGGCGGTGTAGCCGTCGATGTAGGTCTTGTAGACGTTGGCCAATTCGGGGGCGTTGAGACCCAGGTTGGAGCCGGGGCCATGCTCCGCTTCCCAGGCGGCGTGCAGGCCGGGCATGACCGCCCAGCCAAGCCGGTCAACGACGCGCTGTGAGTCGCGCGCCTCGCCGGGCTGGAGCACGCAGCCCATGCCGAGAATAACTGTGTAGGGTTTCGTGCCACCGTCGAAGGGGGCGTCGCGTCCCGCGTCCTGCGCGGCCTGCGCGATTCGGTCGTAGCCCGCGGCGAAGGCGTCGGGCGGTTGGCTGGTCGTGATCCAGCCGTCGCCGACTTCGCCGGTCACGGCCTGCGCCTTGGGACCGTTGGCGGCGACGTAGATCGGGATGTGATCCTCGATGTTGAGGAAGCCACGCTCGGTGTCGGGGTGTAGGAGGCGGATCCAGCGCTCGCGCTCACCCTCGCGGAAGAGCACGTCGTCGCCGTCGAGCAGGCCGCGGACTTGGGCGATGTAGTCCCGCATCGACTGCGCACTCATCGCGGGCAAGCCCATCGTGTTGCGGCCGGTGAAGCCGGTACCGACGCCGAGGATGGCACGGCCAGGGGCGAGGTAGTTGATCGTGGCGATGGCGGAGGCGGTGACGGGGGCGATGCGGTTGGAGGGGATGGCGACGAGCGTGCCCAGCTTGAGCCGGCTGGTGTGCTCGGCGGCGAGCGCCATGGTGGCGTAGACGTCGCTGTAGAGCAGTTGGGAGTCGTAGAACCAGGCGTGCGTGAAACCGCTGTCCTCGGCCAGTTGGGCGTCTTTCCAGGCCTCGATGTAACTGGGAAAGGTGATGCCGAAGTCCACGGTGGTACGCTCCAGACTTCTTTTCGCCCGGTCAGGGGCGCGGGTCGATCGGGGCAAGGGTGCCGAGTCGTTGTTCGACGGCTTCCGCGGCGTCGAGGCAGAGATCCTCGCGGTAGCGGGGGCCGATGCTCTGGACGCCCTGGGGGAACTCGCGGCCGTCGATCGCGGCGGTGCCGGTGGGAAGCGCGACGGATGGGAGGCCGAGGACGTTGGCGGCGAGCGTGAGGCGGATGTCGTTCACGTGCTTGGCAGCCTCATCTGAGCCGGCGACGTCGACGCCGACCTTGAACGGTTGCGTCTGATAGACGGGGCCGAGGATGAGTGGCTGCTGCGCTTGGAAGAGTGACCAAGCCTTGGCCAGCTCGGTGCGGCGGCTGAGGGCGCGCATGTAGCTCAGCTCGTCGAGGGCGTTGACGTCGCCGATCGCGAGGTGGAGGAAGTGCATGGCGTCCTGACTGGCGACACCCTCCATGAGCGACAGGAAGACCCGCTTGGTCTCGTGCCAGACGAGATCGGTCCAGTTCTCGACGAGATCGGCCATCTCGGGCGGCTCGGCCGCTTCGACGACGTAGCCGACGTCGGAGAGGGCAGCGGCGGCGGAGCGGACGGATTCGGCGGTGGCATCGTCGACGTTGTCGCCGCCAGCAGTCTTGGTCACGGCGACACGGATCGGGCCGTTGGAGCGGCCCTGCAGGGGGGCGGGGATCCAGCCCGGGTCACGCGGGTCGGGTTGGCTCATGATGCTCAGGGCGAGGCGCAAGTCGGCGACCGTGCGGGCCATCGGGCCCTGCACCGCCATGAGTTGGACGGCCTGTGGGGCAGCGGTGGGGGCGAGGTCGGAGGCGGAGGGGACGCGACCCTGCGTGGGGCGGATGGCGGTGGTGCCGCAACAGCGCGAAGGCCAGCGCAGCGAGCCGCCCAGGTCGTTGCCGTTGCCGAGCGGGGTCATGCCCGCCGCGAGCGCAGCGGCGCCGCCGCCGCTGGAGCCACCGGGAGTGCGCGTGGAATCCCAGGGGTTCAGCGTGGGCCCTCGCAGGTCGTTGTCGGTGTGCCAGCGCATGCCAAAGTCGGGCAGGTTGGTGCGGCCGATCGGGATCGCGCCGGCATTCTTGAGGTGGGCGATGCTGGGGGCGTCCTTGAACGGAACGGCGTCAGCGAATGCGGCGATGCCGTTGGTCGTGGGGCTGCCGGCCAGATCGACGTTCTCTTTGATCGTCATCGGCACGCCGTGCAGCGGGCCCACCTCGTCGCCGGCGGCGAGGGCGGCGTCGGCCGTGTCGGCGGCCTCGCGAGCCTCGTCGGCGAGGACGACTGTGACGGCGTTGAGTGCGCCGTTGACGGCGTCGATGCGGTCGAGGTGGGCGTCGATCACCGCGCGGGCGCTGACGTCCTTCGAGCGGATCTTGGTGGCAAGGTCGATGGCGCTGAGCCGCCAGAGGTCCGTTGGCATCGTGGGGTCTCCTGGGGCGGGAGGCTAACGGATGGGAGCGACGATCGGGCTGAAGTCAGCGGATGGAGTCGTCGAAGTCGAGGCCGGCTTGGCCGGATTCGAGTAAGGCGTCGTACTCGGCGTCGCTGAGGCCGATCACCTCTTTGTAGACGTACTCGTTGTCCTCACCCAGCGCGACGGGCGGCTTGTCGGCGCCGACCGGGGTCTCCGAGAAGCGGTAGAAGGGCACGTTGAAGAGGAAGCTGCCGACGTCGTCGTGCAGCGTCTGCGGCTGATTCAGCCCGCGCGCCTGGACGTGCGCATCCTCGAAGAGGCGGGAGGCCTCCAGCACGGGGGCGGCAGCGATGCCGGCGTTCTGCAGCAGGTGGAAGAGGTCGTAGTCGTCCTCGGTGCGGGTCCAGGCTGAGACGCCGTCATCGAGCGCGTCCTCGTTGGCGACG
>CAUYZA010000012.1:0-22007 GCA_963577225.1 Dehalococcoidia bacterium
TGCGCGCCGCTATCCTGCGACTGCGCATTGACCACCCCGTCCTCAACGACGCCGACTTCGAAGTCTGGCGCGCCTACGACAACCGCGCCTGGCCCACGCTGCTCTTCATCGATCCCAAAGGCAACGTGATCGGCAAACACGAAGGCGAGATCGTGGCCGATGCTGTCGACGGCCTGATCAGCGGATGGCTCGATCAGTACGAGCAAAACGGCGATCTGGTCAACGAACCGCTCGACCTGACGCCCGAGAACGCCGGCGAGAGCGGCTTGCTCTTCCCCGGCAAGGTCGAGTTCGACCCCGAATCCGGCCGCCTCTTCATCGCCGATTCCAACCACGACCGCATCGTCGTCGCGGACCTCGAAGGCAACGTCGAACGCCTCATCGGCGGCAGCGACGCCGGCCGCGAGGACGGAGCCCCGGACGTCGCCACCTTCAACCAGCCGCAGGGCCTCGCCCTCGGCGACGGCGGCCTCTGGGTCGCGGACCTAGAAAACCACTCGATCCGCCGCGTCGACCTCGAAAGCTGGGAAACGACGACCATGGCCGGCACCGGCGTACAGTCGTACGTGCAGCCCGCGCGCGGCGCGCCACTCGCGACCGCGCTCAACTCGCCTTGGGATGTGGCCGTGCACGACGGCACGCTCTACATCGCCATGGCCGGCAACCATCAAATCTGGTCGATGTCGACGGCCGCCGCCGACGTCGGCCCTTGGGCCGGCAGCATGGTCGAGGCGCTGACCGACGGGCCTCTCGCGCAAGCCGAACTGGCCCAGCCTTCCGGTCTCGCCGTCGGCCCCGACGGCCTCACGTTCGCCGACTCCGAATCAAGCGCGGTCCGTGAAGCGAGCTTCGGACCGAACGGCCGCGTCAGTACCGCAATCGGCCGCGGCCTGTTCGAATTCGGCGATCTGGACGGCAGCAAGGCCACCGCCCAACTCCAGCACCCGCTCGACGTGGCCTGGGTCGGCGAAGAGCTCTTTGTAGCCGACACCTTCAACCACAAGATCAAACGCGTCTTCAGCGGCCTGCAGCAGGTGCAAACGCTGTGCGGCGGCCTCGGCGACTCGGATGGCTCCTACAGCGAGGCGCGTTTCAACGAGCCGGCCGGCCTCTGCGCCGGTCCAGGCCGCTCGCTGATCGTGGCCGACACCAACAACCATCGCATTCGGCTGATCGACCTCGACGACGAGTCCGTCCGCACCATCCCCATCCGAATGGACTAATGCGCTCGCCCTAACGGAACGTGCTGCCGACCTCGTTCATGAAGCGGTCGGCGACCGCCTTCTTCTCATCGACGCTCGCGCCCATGTTGAAGTCCGGGATGATGATCTCGTCCACACCGATATCGGCGTAGCGCTGCACAATTGCCCGCACCTGCTCCGCGTTGCCGACGATCACCGGTCGCCCGCCGGCTGCCGCCTTCTCCACGACTTCTGGATCGTCGCTCAGGGTCAACATCGCGGCGGCCGAACGCTGGATCTCCGCCGGATCGCGACCCACGTCGGCGCAGTGTTGGTCCAGGATCGCCATCTTCTGCTCAAGCACCTCGGGCATGCCCCACACGTTCCACTCGTTGGCATACTTCGCCGCGATCTTCAGCGTCACCTTCTCGCCGCCGCCGCCGATCATAATCGGCAACGGTGACTGGACAGGCTTCGGGTTGAGTGGCGCATCCGAGATCTTGTAGTAACGCCCGTCCAGGCTGGTCTTCTCATCGTTGAAGAGGCCCGTGATGATCTGGCAAGCCTCGTCCAACCGACGCAGGCGCTCCGGCATGTCGAAGAAGGGGATGTCGTAGGCCGCGTGCTCGTTCTCCTGCCAGCCCGCGCCCAAGCCCAGGATCAAGCGGCCTCCGCTGATCTGGTCGACACCGGCGGCCATCTTCGCCGTCACCGGCGGGTAGCGATACGTGTTGCCGTTGACCAGGTGACCAATCCGCACCCGCGGCACCGTCGCCGCAATCGCGGCGATGAAGGTCCAGGATTCGTTGGTCGGCCCCACCGGATCCTCCACGTTGGGCATGAAGTGATCCGCGTACCAGATCGTGTCCTAACCGGTCGCCTCCGCATGCCGGCACAATTCCAGCGTGTCCTCCCAACTGCTGCCCGCCCCGGGCCAGAATCCGAACCGCATAGTCACCTCCTGGGCGATCGCCACATCCATATCGACTCGTTGAGCGCGCAAATCCTAGTCGACGCCGCTCGATTCGAGCTAGCTATCGTGCTGCGCCACACGCACGTCCGGTGCCCGATAGCGCCGACCCCGCGTCACGATCGGCTCCGACCAGGCCGGCCTCGCCGCACTTGCGCCGCAGCGCCGCGACGTGTGTGCGCACCGCCGGCCACCGCCCCCGTAGCCCAGCCGCCGACTCCTGCAACGCACTCGCCGAGAGCGGCACGCCCGCTTCCACCAGCGTGGACAGCACGCGCGCCTCGGATCGGGTCAGCCGCACCCGTACGCCAGCCCACTCCAGGACCCGCTCCTCGACCATCAGACGGAAAGTCCGTCGCGCCCGCAGAGTGTCCAGAATGTCGACGGCCCGGCGCGCCACCGCTCTTCGCTCAAACCGCTCAGCCGCCGGCAGCAACACCACCAAGGGCGCTCCCAGGCCAAGTAAGTCCCACCAGCGCGTGAACTCGTCCAGCGTCGCGTGCGGCAGCCCCCCGTCCAGGGCCGCGCCGTCGTAGTCGGGCTCCTGCAGGGCGCGCACCGCGCCAGCCACACCCTCGACCTGTTTGAAGCGCGACTCCGGGCTGTGCTAGGCCAGCGCACGCAGCATTCGCTCATCTTGGCTGGCGATCAGAAAACGCAAAACCCGCTCCAACACCAGCCGCTAGCATCCCTGCCGACGACCTGCCCGTCGACTCCGATCGGCCCAGCATTCTCGATTGATTCCCAGCCACCAGCGCCCGCTGACGACAAATCGGCGCTCCCAAGCCAGCGCCCCCGCGCCTCTATCTCCGTTTTCCTAACCGCGTTCCTTGCTACCATCGGCCTCGCCGTCGGCGTCGATCGCTGGCGATGCCGAAGTCCGAGTCGAACGCCCGATCTCGCGGGAGCGCCGATGCAAGAGCAGCCCGAGCAGAGCGAAGTCCGTCCGATCACGACGCCATCGGCCTACGTCAGCGACGGTGCCCAGGCCGCCGAGCATCTCTTCCACATCGTTTGCGAAGACCTCTTCAAGATCTACAAGATCGCCGACCTCGAAGTCGTCGCGCTGCGCGGTCTCGACATTCGGGTGCGCCGCGGCGAGCTAATGGGCATCGTCGGGTCGTCCGGCTCGGGCAAGAGCACCCTGCTCAACGTGCTGGCCGGGCTGGACCTGCCCAGCGCCGGGGCCGCCTGGGTCAACGGCCGCAACCTGATCACCATGACCGAAGAGGATCTCGTTGACTACCGGCGCAAGGAGGTCGGCTTCGTCTGGCAGCAGACCGGCCGCAACCTGATCCCGTACCTCTCGGCGCAGCAAAACGTCGAAATCCCCCTCGTCCTCAACGGCACACCGCGCCGTCAGGCCAAGCGTCGAGCCGAGGAACTGCTCACCGCCGTGCGACTGCAAGATAAACTGCGCTCCCTGCCGCAGGCCCTCTCGGGCGGCGAGCAGCAACGCATCAGCATCGCCGTCGCGCTGGCCAACGGTCCCGGCCTCCTGCTCGCCGATGAGCCCACCGGCGAACTCGACACCCACACCTCGGAGGAGATCTTCGACCTCTTCTCCAACCTCAACAAAGACCTCAACGTCACGATCATCGTCGTCACCCACGACCCCGCCATCGCCGCCAGCGTCGACCGCGTCGTCGCCATCCGCGACGGCCGCATCGCCACCGAGACCTACCGCCACTACGAGTACACCGCCGCCGGCGAGCGCGAAGTCGTGCATCGCGAGTACGCCGTGGTCGATCGGGCTGGGCGCCTGCAGATCCCCAAGCCCTACATGGACGCGCTCGATCTTCGCGAGCGCGCACGCGTCCTGCTAACCGACGATCACATCACGATCTATCCCGAGGACGCCGGACCTGAGCGGGACGACAGTCCTGCCAACGGAGGCCACGCATGAGCGACGATATTGTCGTCCAGACTTTTGATGTCTCGCGCGACTTCCCCGTCGGCTCAGACATGGTCCACGCCGTGCAGAACGTCTCCTTGACCGTGCGACGCGGCGAGTTTGTCGCGCTGATCGGCCGTTCCGGATCCGGCAAGACAACCCTGCTCAATATCATCGCCGGGCTCGACCGCCCTACTTCCGGCCGCGTCGAGATCGACGGCGAGGAAATCACCACTTACGGCGAGCGCCAGCTCACCCAGCTGCGTCGCCACAAGATCGGCTTCGTCTTCCAATCCTTCGGGCTGCTGCCGCTGCTCTCAGCCGCCGAAAACGTCGAGATCGCCTTGCGCATCGCCGGCGCCGGCCTGCGCGACCGGCGCCGCCGCTCCGCTGAACTAATGGAGATGGTCGGCTTGGCCGGCCGAGCGCATCACCGGCCCTATGAACTGTCGGGCGGCGAGCAGCAGCGCGTCGCGATCGCGCGATCGCTGGCCAACAGCCCGGCCCTGATCTTGGCCGACGAGCCCACCGGCGAACTCGACTCCTCCACCGCCGTCGGCATCTTCTCGCTCCTGCGCGCGCTCGTGGACAACGAGGGCATCACGATCATCACCACCACTCACGACCGCACAGTGATGGAGCTTGTGCCCCGCATCGAGGAGATGCGCGACGGTCGCCTACTCTCAGCGGCCGACCAAGAGCTGCTGGCCTACACCACGCGAGAAGAACGCAGCCACTTCGCCTCCGAACTACCCGCCGGCGTGCAAGAAGACGTCTCCGCCACCCTGCTGCGTGAACCCGAGGTCCGCCACGTCGTTCACCACCGCGAGCTGCCGACACAACTCGAGCCGGAGCCACGGCTGCCAGAGGAGGTGCGCTGGAGCCCCCAGCGTGGCGACTCCGGATCTGACGCGCCATCAACCGAGGCGCCATCCCGACCCACGACGCAGCCGGCACTCCGGCTCCGACCTCCGCCCGAAGAGACTCCGGCGCCCAAGCCCAGCGCGCCAGACTTCAAGCCGCCGGCGGAAGAAGAACGCCCGGATTGGGCGCGGCGCGACTAGACCGCTCCCTTCCGCCAGTCCCAACGCGAGGAGACTCGACATGCTGCTCGATGGAAAAGTCGCCATCGTCAGCGGCTCCACCCGAGGTCTCGGCCGTGGCTTCACAGAAGCCCTGGCCGCTGAAGGAGCCCAGGTCGTGGTGAACGGCACCAACGAAGCGCTCGTCGCCGAAGTCGTCAAGGGCAAGGTCAACGGGCTCTGGCCCGTCGCGGTGACCGACATGACTCGGGTCCTCGTCGAGCGCAAGAAACAGCAGGCCGCCGACGATCACCGCGATCAGAAGAGCGCCCGCGAACTCGGCTTGGGTCAGATCGCGGAAGTTGCCCCCCTAGCCGTCTATCTTGCCTCCGACCTTTGTGACCTGAACGGGCAGATCCTGACATCTAACGGCACCAAGCTGGCGCTCTGGTCCCACCCCGATGAGGTCGTCACGGTCGATGGCGAAAACTGGACGCGTGAGTCCATCAACAACGCGGTCACGGCCCAGTTCACCCCGTTCCGCCAGACGGTGGGCATGGATCTGGTCTAGTCCCGCCCGTGCCGACCCGTTGCCATCTCCCCCTGCTGCTCGCACTGGTCGGTCTGATCGTCCTCGCCGCCTGCACGGACGACGAACCAGACCCCGTCGTGACCGTTGGGCCGGAGCCCGACTATTGGTCCGCGTTTCCCGCCGACGCAGCACAGGCGGCCACGCTGATCCGGATCATCGACGGCGACACCTTCGAGGCGTCGCTCAACGGCAACTCCGTCACCATCCGCCTCTTCGGCGCCGACACCCCCGAGCGGGGCGAAGCTTGCTTCCGCGAGGCCACCGACCGCCTTAGCACATTGCTTGCCCGCGGCGATCGCGTCTGGCTCCAGCCCGGCCCACGCAACGACGATGGCAGCCGGCTGCTGCGCTACGCCTTCACCGACGAACGGGTCCTGATTGACGCGCTGCTGGTGCGGGAGGGACTGGCTGCGGCCTGGCGGCGCGACGGGCAACTGCGCGACACAATCATCGCGCTGGAGGACGCGGCGCGGTCTCTCGGCGTCGGCTGCCTCTTTGGCCGCTGAGCGTTGTTCCCAACCTACCTAGGAGCCACCCGCGTCTGGATCCGTCACGACTTCGCGCAAGGTGTAGCGACGCGGCTCCAGATCCCAGCGAATCAGCCGGTGCGGCGGCGCCACCTCGTACCATGCGTTCTGCCGGTCCAGCCCCGGCCGGACCTCGATCTGCCAGGACAAGAACGCCCCCGCCGGAGCCCGCACCACGTCCTGACCCACCACCTCCAGACGCACGAGCTGGGCGCGTTGCCGCAACACATTGACCGAGCTGTACGTCAGCTCGATGCCCTCTTCGAACGCGATGCTGCGCCACAGCCAAGCTGACGAGTCTGTGTCGAAGGCGAACTCGCTCAACTCGACTCGCTCCGACTCCTCCTCCCCGTTGTCCGTCACCAACGACTCCAGCAGCGGGCCATCCTCGCCCTCGCGGTATGTGCCGGCCGCCTCAATCCGGTTGTCCGGATCCTCCGCCAGGCGCGAATAGCTCAGCGGCGCCAGCGTCTCCGCGTCCACCGTCACAAAGATCTCGTCGCGTACCTCTGTCTCGGGCAGCAGGAACAACAGCCGCATCTCATAGAGATCGCCCACGAGCCGGATCTCCATGTCGACGGTGCCCAACTTCACGTCGCGTTGATCCGTTATGTCATAGCGGAGTAGCTCGTAGTCGGGCCAGGGCGTCCCGCTAACCGGGTTGGATGGGTCCGGGAAATCGGAGCCACTGCTACACGCGGCGGCCATCAGCATGATGGCGGTCACCAGCGTCATGCCCAGCGTTGCGGGCTGCCTCACTCGTACAACGCGCATCAAGCGGGAACCTTGACCGTCGCCTCGACCCGAGACAGCGCCTCGTCGATCTCGCCTTGCTCGATGCCGTAGTGGGTCACGAATCGCGCGACAGTGTCGGACAGCACCGTGATCAGCACGCCACCCTCGGCCAGCTCTGCCGCCAGGCCCCGAGCGTCGGCGACCTCGGCCACCACGATGTTAGTGTCCACCGTCCCCACCTGCACCACCCAGCCCAGCTCCGCCAGCCCGCGCGCTAGCCGCTTGGCGTTGGCATGGTCATCGGCCAGCCGATCGATCATCGTCTCCAATGCCACCACCCCCGCCACCGCGACCACACCTGCCTGCCGCATCGACCCGCCAACGAACTTGCGGTTGCGACGTGCTCGCTCGATGAAGTCCGCGTCACCACAGACCAACGACCCTACCGGGCAAGAGAGCCCCTTCGACAAACAGAAGGTGACCGAGTCCATCGACTTCGCGATCTCCGCCGCCGGTACGCCCGAGGCGACCTCGGCGTTGAAGATCCGTGCGCCGTCCATGTGGGTCCGGATCCCGAGGTCGTGCGCCGTGGCCGCGATCGCGTCGATCTGCTCTTGCGGCACCGCCCGGCCACCGCAGAAGTTGTGCGTATTCTCCAGCGCCACCAGGGTTGTGCGCGGCGAAGCGCCGTGCGCCGCCTGGACGGTCTTGCGCACCAGGGCCGGATCGAAGCTGCCATCCGCATCGTTTGGCAGGATCGCCGGAAACAGTCCGGCCACCCGGGCGAAACCGCCACCCTCCACGCGCAAGATGTGCGCCTGGTCGCCCAGGATCACCTGATCGCCCGGTTCGCAGTGCGTCATCAGGCAGATCAGATTCGCCATCGTCCCGCTGGGCACATAGACGGCCGCCTCTTTTCCCAGCTTCGCCGCGGCGGCCTCTTCCAACGCATTGATGCTCGGATCCTCGCCGTAGACGTCGTCGCCCACCTCCGCCGTCGCGATGGCGTCCCGCATCGCGGGCGTCGGCTGGGTCACGGTGTCGCTCCGCAAATCGATCGCGGCTTCGCTCACGTCACTCACGCCAATCGTTCCGGCTGCTCACGTCGACCGTTCCCAAATCGTCTGGAAGCCCTCGCTGCCACGGACCGCATCCCGTCGCAACGCCTGCTCATGCTCGGCGAGCTCCAACAGCGGTTCGCGCAGCACATCGTCCGGCTCGAAACCCGCCGCCCGAATCCGCTCCACAATCCGCTGCAGTACACCCGCGTCGCGTAGCGCCGCCACGTGCCGCGGCCAGCTGAAGCCCGCGATCCGCTCAGGCACCGGGGCACCCGGCCGCAGCGCCTTGACCGAACGCATCCGCTCACGACGCGACGACGCCTTCGGCAGAATCACCGCCAGCGGCCGGTCCGTTCCCGCTGCCCGGAAGTCGATCAAGAGCGACTCGCCCAGCAACTCGAACTGGATATCCAGCACCTTCGCGCGTTCGACTGTGCGGGCGATCTCTTCGAGATCTGCCCCAAACTCGTCCACTTGCCGACCCTCCACCGCGACCTCACAGCGCGTCTTTCAACGGCGCAGCCAGTGTATGAGCGGCCGTTCGGGAGGGTCAATTTCGACGCGCATCCGTCGACGCAAACGACTTAGCGGCGCGGCCCGGGCGGTCGCGGCGCCTCGATCAGTGCATCACCGAGTCCAGCTGGCGAACCGCTTGCGCCAAGACCCAGCAAACCCAGTCGTGCCGCGTCGTAGCGCTCCTTTGCCCGCGCCTCGCGGTTCAAGAGCCCCTTCAGCCGCGGCGGGTCCAACTCCGACCCTTCCAGGAAGACATCATGCAGAGTCGCAAGCTGCTTCTGCCAACTCTCCCAGGCCTCGCGATATTCCTCGCGCAGGGCGGGCTCAATCTCAACCATGGCGGCTTCCTCATCTCCCCGCGCGACTCGGCTCCGTACAATAGCGAGCGTATCAGCGGCGGTGAGTGGCACGCAGCGGCGACGAGACATGCAGCACCGATCCCGGATCTCCGCGCTTGTTCACCTGCTGCTCGCGGCCGCTCTGATCGCCGCTGCATGCAGCACCAGTTCCAGCCCCCAAAGCGATCCCGCTCCAACGGTCGTCGACGTCAACGACTCCCAGTCGCCTGCCACCGATGATCCCGCTCCGGCAACAACCGCCGAGCCCTCAACGGGGCCGGACACCCCAACTCCAACCGACGGCACCGCAACAGACGAGCCCCCAGCCGACGACCCTCCCGCGCAAGATGCTGCGGATCCCACCGAGCCACAACCCGACGAACCTGAACCCGAGCCCGACCCCTGGGCCTCCCGTCGCAGCGACTTGCTGATCGAGCTAACCGACCCCGTCGACGTCGACCTGCGGCGCGAGTTCGGCGGCACCGTGGGCGAACGACGCGGTCTCGAGCTGCCGGAGGAGGTCCCCGTCTACCTGATCCGGCGCGCCGACCTCGGCACCTATTTCGACTCGCTCTACGACGAGGACGACATCGAAGAGGCCGAGTTCGCCGAGGCCATCTATCGCATCCTCCGCATCATCGATCCGCAGCTCGACTACCACACCCTGCTGCAAAGCCTGTACACCGGTCTCGTCCTCGGCCTCTACGACGACGACATCGGTGCCTTCATCATCGTGAGCGACAACGACCACATCTCGCGCCGCGACCTCGACACCATCGCCCACGAATTCGTGCATGCGCTGCAGGACCAGCACTTCGACCTCGGAGCAAGCTTCGATTCGAACGGCGGAAACACCGACGCGGCCAGCGCGTATCGCTTCGTGCTCGAAGGCGATGCCCGGCTCTCGGAGAACCTCTTCAAGGACCTCATCCGCCAGTTCGCCGGCGATTTGGACGCCACCCTCGATCGCCTGCCCGGTGCCGGCGGCGTCTCGCCGATCTTGCGCCGCATCTTCGACGCGCCTTACATCGACGGCGTCAGCGCCGTCACCAGCATCATCGCCGAGGGCGGCCCCAACGCCGTCGACCCGTACCTGCTGGACCCGCCCGCCTCCACGGAACAACTCCTCCACCCGGACAAGTTGGCCGCGCGCGAGCCGCCCATCGAGGTCGACGCGCCCGACCTGGAAATGGCTCTCGGCGCCGGCTGGACCTGACTCGGCAGCGACACGCTCGGCGAATTCGTTCTGCGCGCGACCTTGCAGGAAGGAATCGGCCGCGCGAATGCCACGCAAGCCGACGCTGGCTGGGGAGGCGACCGGCTCTCGATCTATCGTCACGAAAGCGGCGAGGAGCTTCTGGCCTGGAACTTGCGCTGGGACTCCACCGCTGAGGCCGACGAGTTCCAGACCGCCGCTGAGGGTTGGATCCGAGCCGTCTACAGCGGCGCCGCAGAGCGAACGAGCGACGGCGCCTTCCGACTCCGCGGCGACAGCGTCGGCGTCTGGATGATCACCGCCGGCGACTCCACCTGGCTCCTGATCGGGGACGACGCGGATGCGCTGGAGCGCGCCACCGGCTCCGTGCGAAGCCTGATGCTCGACGCACCGGGACTCGCAAGCTCGGCAGCCGCCACCGACTAGACCAGACGTCGATAGAGCTGCACCGAGGCCGACTCGAACACCATCGACTGCATCACCTTCGAGCGCAGCTCCGAGAACTGTTGATCCTGCGCCGAGAGCTCTTCGAAGGCTTCCAACGCGTTGAGCGATTCGAACTCGGACACAATCTCCGCCTGGCTGGTATGACCCGTCAGCGAGTCCTAGACCGAATAATCGGCGCTGATCCCGCGCTGTGCCTGATACTCAAGCGCCTCTTCAACGGCGGCCAGGAACTTGCCATGTTGTCCGGGCGCGACCTGACCCGTCAGCACGCGTCGATAGAGCGGCATCTCAGTCCTCCCGCTCGGCGCTACGGCGCCGTCCTTCCAAGATCTTGGCAACCCGCGCCAGATCCTCGGGTCGATTCACATTCGTGAACGACTCCAGGGCCGGATCGTACGTGGACAGTTCCGCTTCGGCCAGGTGGCGCCCATTGAGCTTCGGCATGATGTAGCGGATCCGCCCGTCACCCTCGTCGAGTTGCTCTTGGATCACCGGCAAAACCGAGCGCCGATACGCGGCCATCAGGGGCTGCGCCACCCCATTCAGCAGCGGCATCGCCGCATCGACGCCTTCACACGCGCCAACGATGAATCGCAGCAGTTCAGGCCGCGCCAAGGGCAGATCCGTCGCGACCGCCAGAACGAGATCATTCCTCGCAGCCAAGAGAAGGGCTTCGATCCCCGCCAGCGGTCCCGCGTCGGCGCGACGATCGGGAACCTCCCGCCACTCAATCGACGGATGGCTCGGCAGCGATTGATCGACGCGCCGGCTGACCAGCAACTCGTTCCCCAGAGTCGCCACGATCTCCGCCATCCAGTGCAGCAGCGGCTTCCCAGCGATCTCAGTCGACGCCTTGTCGCCCCCCAGGCGGGTGCCGAAGCCCCCCGCCAGGATGGCCATGCTGAACGGTTCAGACGGATCGTTCATGGAGCCAGCTTAGAGTCAGCCCCACCCCATGCTGTCGACCGCTCTGTCGCCACGATCACGCCACGCTTACCAGTACTGCTTGCGCTTCCCGCGTCGACGGGAACCGTCGCCGTGCCGCCACTCCTGCGGGTCACCCGCGCGCTCCACGCTGACCGCGCAGACCTTGAATTCCGGTATCCGCGATGTCTCGTCGTAAACGTTATTCGTCAGCCAGTTCGCCGCGCTCTCCTTGATACGCACGAACGGCATGAAGATCGACCCCGCCGCCACGTCGTCCGTCACGAAGGCCACCCCTTCGAGACGTCCTCGACGGCTCGCCACCACCACCGTCTCGCCATCCGCCACCTCGAGACGGGCGGCGTCGGACGGATGCAACGCGATCCGCAGCTCCGGGAACGACGCCTCCAGCCCCGCAACGCGCCGCGTCATCGTCCCCCCGTGCCAGTGGTAGAGCACGCGCCCGGTATTGAGGATGAACGGGTAGCGTTCGTCCGGCTGCTCCTGTGCCGGAGCCACTTGCTCCACGGGCACAAACTTGCCCAGGCCGCGTGGGAACTCCTCCTGATACATCCGTTCCGTGCCCGGATGGTCCGGCGTGGGGCAGGGCCACTGAATCCCGCCTTCGCGGTCCAGCCGCTCATGCGACAAGCCGCCCAGGATCGGCGTCAACGCCGCCATCTCGTCGAACACGGATGCCGCATCCAAGTGGTCGAACCCCTTCGGCTCAACGCCCAGCCGCGCCGCCACGCGTAGCGCGATCGCCTGCACGATCTCCCAATCGGGACGGCTCTCGCCCACCGGCGCGATCGCGCGCCGCACGCGCTGCACACGTCGCTCGCTATTGGTAAAGGTGCCTTCTTTCTCGGCAAACGACGCAGCCGGCAGCACCACGTCCGCCAGCTCAGCCGTCTCGTGCATGAAAATGTCCTGCACGACAAGGAAGTCCAGCTTCGCCAGCAGCTCGTTCGCGTGCGCCAGGTTCGGGTCCGTCAGCGACGGGTTCTCGCCCACCACGTACATGCAGCGCAGCGTATCCTGCGCGATCGACTCCACCATGTCCGTCGCCCGCAACCCCTCGACGCTTGAGAGCTCGCCACCCCAGGCCTCGCTGAAGCGACTCAGGACATCCTCCGTGTAGCGCTGATAGCCGGGCAGCGCATCCGGGACGCACCCGGCGTCGCCCGCGCCCTGCACGTTGTTCTGCCCCCGCAGCGGGGAGACGCCATTCCCCTCACCCCCAACTTGCCCTGTCAGCAAGGCCAGGTTGAGCAGCGCCGTCGCGTTGCCCAGCCCGTTCGTGTGCTGCGTCACGCCCATGCCCCAGACCAGACACGACCCGCCCCGGCCGGGGTTCGCGTACAGCCGCGCCGCCCGCCGCAGCAGATCCGCCGGCACCCCCGCCAGCTCCTCGACGTGCTCCGGCGTGTACTCCTCGATCGACGCCCGCCACGCCGCGAACTCCTCTGTGCGCGACTCGATGAAGCCCGCGTCCTCCAGCCCCTCGCCCAAGATCACATTCGCCATCCCGTTCAACACCGCCACGTCTGTTCCGGGGTACTCGCGCAGCCAGAGCTCCGTCTGATCGCACATCTCGATTCGCTTCGGATTGAGCACGATCAGCTGCACCCCCCGCTCATCGACGGCGCGCCGGATCCGGCTCGCGATCACAGGGTGATTCGATGACGTGTCGGAGCCGACGATGAAGATGCAACCCGCATCCTCGTAGTCCGTGTACGAGTTCGAAGTCGCTCCGCTGCCAAGCTGCGCCAACATCGCCTCGACCGAAGGCGCGTGGCAAAGCCGCGTGCAGTGGTCGATGTTGTTCGTCCCCATCAGCAGCCGCACGAACTTCTGGATCAGGTAGTTGTCCTCGTTCGTCGCCTTGGCGCTCGAGAACGCACCGAAGTGGCCGCGATGCTCGATGAACTTGTCGGCCACCAGATCGAGCGCCTCGTCCCATGTCGCCGGCTGCAGCTCCCCCCCGCGTCGGATCAGTGGCGTCGTCAGCCGGTCGGGGTGGTTCACAAAGGATGTGCCGAAGCGCCCCTTGACGCACAGCAGGCCCAGCGATGAGCGGTTGTCGGGGTCGTCGTCGACGCTGATCAGCTGATCATCGCCGTCCACGCCCAGTTTGATTCCGCAGCCAACGCCGCAGTACGGGCAGACCGTCGACACTTCGCGCGTCGTGCCGCTCGCCCGTTTCGTTTCCAGCGCATCGGTCGGGCAGGCCGCGACGCAGGATCCACACGACGTACAGGTCGACTCGCCCAGCGGGTCGTCGTCGAAGGCTGCGATCCGCGCCGATCCGCCCGTGCCCACAATCCCGATCGCGCCAATGTGTTGCAGATCCGAACAGGCCGACGTGCAGCGTCCGCAGAGGATGCACTGGCTCGCGTCAAACCGGTAGAAGTGGTTGCTCTCGTCCAGGTGGGTGTTCACGCGCCCTTGCCAACGGCCTGGTTCGATACCGAGCGTCGCCGCCACCTGGGACAGCTCAGTGCCGCCTTGGCTCGCGCCGTCATCCTGCATCGCCAGCGTCAGCTCCAGTACGCCTTTGCGCACCGCCACCACATCCTCCCCCTGCGTGTCGACCACCATCCCGTCGACGGCGGGCGTGTAGCACGAGGCGGGCATCCCCCGCACGCCCTCAACTTGCACCAGGCACGTCCTGCAGGCACCCAGCGCAGGGCCGTCCGCGTCCTTACAAAGATGCGGAAGCGCCACGCCGGCCGCCTGCACGGCGTCCAGCAGCGACGCGCCCTCGGCCAACTCGACCGCCGTTCCGTCGACGATGACTCGCAGCGTGCCCTGTTCGGTCGTAGTCGTCGCGGCTTGTGTCATGGCTGCGCCCCCACGTCTTGTGCAAAGTCTTGCAGAGCGCTCGTCACCGGCGAAACCGCCATCTGCCCCAGCCCGCAAAGCGACGCCGCTCTCATCACCGTCACCAACTCGTCGATGTCACTCCGCGCCGACGGATCGCCGTCGCGCAGCCGTTGCAGCGCCGTAACCAGACGCTCCCCGCCCTCGCGGCACGGCGTGCACTTCCCACACGACTCGCGCGCGTTGTAGATCGCCTCCACGGCCAGCACGTCCGCCGCCGGGAAGCTCTCGTCGAATACCACCATCCCGCCCGAGCCCAACGCCGCACCACCCGGGTCGAGCGGGCCCGGTCCTATCTCGATGTCAAACTTGCTCGCCGGCAGCAAGCCACCGGAGGGCCCGCCCACAACGGCCCCCTGCACCCTATCCCCGACCCCACTCATCGTCAGGATCTCGCCGATCGACGTGCCCATCGGCACCTCGACCAGCCCTGGTCGCTCCAGAGCGCCGCTCAGTGAGATCAGTTTCGTGCCCGGCGCTTCATCGGTCCCGAGTTCGCGAAACCAATCGACTCCAAAGCGAAACAGGTCCGGCAAGTTGCACAGGGTCTCGACGTTGTTGATCACGGTCGGCCGGCCGAACAAGCCGCGCTCGGTCGGGTACGGCGGCCGCAACCGCGGCACGGCGCGATTGCCCTCGATGCTCTCCAGAATCACCGTCTCCTCACCGCAGACGTATCCCCCAGCCCCTCGTCGGATCTCGATCTCGAGATCGCCGATCAACCGGGCCTCGCGCGCCGACCCGACCGCCTGTTCCATCCGCTCCGCGGAGAGCTGCGCCTCTCCGTTGATGTAGATGTACGCCCGCTCCGCAGCCAGTGCGTGGCACGCAATCGCCAGCCCCTCCACCAACCGATGCGGGTCCGACTCCATCAGCAGCCGATTGTTGAAGACGCCCGGCTCTCCCTCTTCCGCGTTGACCACCAGCAGCGGCTGCCCGTTTCCCGGCACAGCGTCGATCGCCGCCTGCCACTTGAGCTGGACTGGGAAGAACGCCCCACCCCGTCCTTGCAAACCCGACTGCCCCAGCGTCGCGAGAACCTGCTCCGAACTCATTTGCAGAACCGCCGCC
Source organism: Dehalococcoidia bacterium (assembly GCA_963577225.1). GTDB lineage: Bacteria > Chloroflexota > Dehalococcoidia > Bin125 > Bin125 > JAPUIR01. Next base: position 15,378 of record CAUYZA010000012.1, read on the forward strand.
CACCCCTCGTAGGCGCCTTCCGCCCGCGCCTCAGCCAACGACGTCGGATCGATCCGCCCCGCCCGAGCCAACAACCGCCGTGACTGCGCCGCGAGGTACGCATCCAACTCGACGTGACTCTCACCAACCCGCAGCCGCTCCAGCGCCGCCAGAGGATCGTCGCCCGCCGGCTGCACGTTGCCGTCCAAGTCAGCCAAGACCGGCGCCAGCCAGGCCGCGCCGTCGCTCCCTGCCTCGGCAACCTCCGTCTCGGGCAGCGCGTTCAACACCTCGATCACATCGAGCGCACCGACGGCTCGTCCCATCGACCCGGACCGAACCAGCACACGGTCCATCAGAAAGTCCCCGCTCGGCCGCGCACACCCGCCGCTGTCTTGATCACGGGAGCCACCGCGCACGCAAACAGACACTCGTGCTCTACGACGATCTCGCCCCGAGCGCGAAGCTCCGCCGCCAGCGCGTCCGCGCCGGCGATGCGGCAGCTCAACCCCCGACACACCGCGACGGCGTCCGCCTCCGGCGGCGTCATCTCGAACTCCGTGTACGACGACGCCACCGCGTACAGCTCCGACTTGGGAACGTGCAGCCAGCGCCCGATCTCTTCGATCCCGTCCGGGTCCAGATAGCCGCTCAGCTCGTGCAACTCATGTAGCGCCGGCAACGCCTGCGAGCGCACCCGCGGCAAGGTCTGCAACAGCTCGGACAGCCCGTCAACCATGCAAGGTTCCTTCTGCCACCAATAACGCATCCGACTCCCGATCGGACCAGGACTGATCCTACCGCCCGCCACGACGAGGATCGTCCGCCGCGGAGCCAGGAGCGGAAATTCGGTCGACTCTGAACCGCCTGCCTAGGCCGAAGGAGACCGCTGCAGCTCCGAGACCGGCTTCTTGGTCAGCGACGCCCACAGGAACAGAAAGCCCACGACCACCCCCACGAGGCCGATCGGCCAGAACGGACCGTCGCCGATCGCCTCCGTCTGCGCCGCGTCCATCGCCACCCCTAGCAGCGGGGCCAGGACCATCGTCGCGACGCGACGGCCTTGGCTCTCAATCGACAGCACCGTGGCCCCCTGCGCCTCCTCCCCGAACGCATCAATCCGGCTGATCAACGCCGGCCGCCAGAGATTCTGCAACACGTGCATCAGCACGAAGGCCGCGATCAGCAGCGCCGAGACGTCGTACCAACCCGAGGCAAAGACCACGCCGAAGACCGCCACCGACGCGGCCCAGAGCCAGCGTGCCGCGCGCTCCTCGCCGCCGGCCAAGTCGCTCACCCGATGCGCTTGACGGCTGGCGACGCTGGAGAGCAAATGCAGCCCGAAGTAGGCGATCCCAATCAGGATCGCCGAGCGCTGGACGTCGGACAGATCACCGCCCAACGACGCAGCCAGCGCAGAACTGGCCGCGACCGCCAGCAACACCGGCTGGAGATAGTCCTTGGCCGCGTGGAACACGCCTTCGTAACCCATCGATTCCGCCACCAGCCGACGCAGACCTCGGTGGCCGAGCATATTGCGGAAGGCCGCCTTCAGATGCGCCCAGAACGGTGCTGCCGCCGCACCGTCGGAATTGCCGTCCAGACTGCTCGGGTAGCCCAGGAAGTTCACGATGTTGAGCACGTACGGCAGCGCCGCGAAGAAAAAGACCAACGTGTAGCTGTCCGTCGCCAACACGATCCCCGCCGCCACCAGCGCGGAGATGGCCGAACCGATCTTGCTCCACGAGCGCGTGTAGCCGTAGATCTTCGTCCGCTCGTCGATGCGCCCCTCGAGACGCAGCCAGGTGAAGATTATCGCCTTGTGCGTGCCCGTGCGGAAGGCGTCCCCCACCGCCAGGAACGCCATCGCGACGAAGAGCAGACCAAGGTCCTTCGCCAGGCCCAGAACCACGAACCCAACGATGTACGCGACAAAAGAAGCGATCATCGCCTTGCGGCGCCCGTGGACGTCGGCGATCGCGCCCGACGGGATCTCCATCACGTTCACCGCAAGCTCGCGGAACCCGATCAGCAGCCCGATCTCGAAGAACGAGAGCCCCAGCTCGAGATAGGCAAGGATCAGAAACGGCTCGAAGTAGCGCTGATTCTTGAGCAAGCCGTAGAGGCTGAACCGCAGCAGCATCGGCTCATTCTAGTCCGGGTCTCGCCGCGCGCCGCCTGTTGGTCAAGTCCCCGGGGTGGGGATCAGTTCGGCGTCACCGCCACCGACCGCACCTCACCGAATTCCTTCTCGAGCTTTCGCCAGGAGTCGCCAGCGTCGTCGCTGATATAGACGTAGCCGTACAAGCTCGCCGCGACGATCACTTCCGCGCGTTCGGCGTGCGTGCCGAGCCAGTAGATGACCGAGTTCGGTTCCACAGGCAGCGAGAGCGTCTCCCAGGTCCGGCCGGCGTCTTGTGTGCGCTGCAGGCGCCCGCCGTGCCCGGAATCCCGTCTCCGTTGCCGACGAATATGACGTCCGGGTCGTCCGACTTGACGATCACGGCCCGGCAGTAGGAGAAGCGATCGCCCTCGTGATGCTTGGGGAAGAAGTGGTAATCCCAGCTCTCCCCTTCATCGACGCTCGTCGCGATCCCGAAGGGACTCGTCGCGTACGCGGCGCGGCCCTTCGCCAGGCAGTGAATGTCCCCCTGGAACACCTCTTCGCCCAGATCCGGCAGGTGGACCCAGGAATCGCCGCCGTCGAGGCTCTTATACACCCCGTCCACTTCGATCCCCGCCCAGATCTTGTTGCTGTCCCGCGGGTCCACGACCAACGACGTGGTGCGCGCGATACCGATCGGACAGGGGTCGGCCACGTCCATCGACAGCTCGTCCCAGCTCCCGCCCCCGTCCTGCGAGCGAAAGACCCCGGGCCGGGTGCCAGCGAAAATCGTCTCGCTGTCGGCCGGATCGACGGCGACCGACCAGATCTGCCGCTCGGCCATCGGCGCGTCGATTCGGTCCCAATTCGCCCCGTTATCTTCACTGCGGTAGAGGCCCGCATCCGATCCCGCCAACAGCCGGCCCGGCGCATCCGGGTACACGGTCAGCGCTCTGAAGGTGCCTTCACCGACGTCGATCCGTCCGCGCTTCCAGGACTCGCCCGCATCCGGGCTTCGCCACAACCCCTGACCAACCGTGCCGACGTGAATCGAAAAATCACCCGCCATGACCAACTCCTTCTGCCATATCCGGCCCCGCGAGCGATCAGCCCGGAGACTCGAGGCAGGCGCCGCGAAGCTATGACACGGGGATGCAGAAGGAAACGAAAAAACCCGGCCCCTCTTGGAGCCGGGCAAGATTGTGTGGTAGCGCATGGGGGATTCGAACCCCCGATCTCCGCCTTGAGAGGGCGGTGTCCTGGGCCGCTAGACGAATGCGCCGTACTCCGAAGGGCCATACTTCCGAAGGGAAATGATTGGCTGGGGATGGAGGATTCGAACCCCCGCTAACTGAGCCAGAGTCAGTCGTCCTACCGCTAGACCAATCCCCAGCGCTGCAGGAATGGTAACCGGCCAACACTGTGCCGTTCAATCGAGCAATGACCAGACCCGGGTACGCGGCGGCAATGCGGCATCCCTTAGGCCGCCGGCAGTGGGCTAATCGTCCGGCGCCGCCAGCCGTTCCGACGCGACATTCAGCCGGCTCAGACTCTCCTCACGGCCCAACGCCGTCATCGTCTCGAACAACGGCGGCGCCACCCGCTTGCCCGACAGCGCCACCCGGATCGGCGTGAACAGCACCCCCGGCTTGAGCTCTTTTTCCTCGGCCAGCCCGCGCAGGACCGACTCGATCCCGGCCGTGTCCCACGGCTCAAGCTTGGACAGCGCAGCCCGCGCCGAGTCCAGCGCGTCGACGGCGGCCGCCGGATTGTCGCGGAATCCCTTGCCCATCAACTCCGCGTTCGTGTGCTCGGCCGGTCCCGTGAAGAAGAAGTCGGCGTATTCCGTGAACTCCGTCAGCACCTTCACCCGCTCTTGGATCGCCTCCGCCACCGGCTCCAGCACGGCCAGATCAAGCGGCTGCGCGATCTGCGGATGCGTCTCCGCCAGTGCGCTCTCCAGGAACGGTCGTCCCCGCTCCACGAACTCCATCGTGTCCAAACGGCGGATATGCTCGCCGTTCATCTCCCGCAAACGATCCATGTCGAACGTTGTCGCGGTCGTGCCCATGTGGTCCAGATCGAACGCCGCCACGATCTCATCCGTGCTCATCAGTGTCGTGTGGTCATCCTTAGCCCAGCCCAAGAGCGCCATGAAGTTGATCATCGCCTCGGGAATGAACCCCTCGTCCGCGTACGAACGCACGCTCGTCGCGCCGTCCCGCTTCGACAGCTTGCCCTTATCCGGCCCCAAAATCACCGGCTGGTGCACGAAGACCGGTGGCTTCAGCCCGAGCGCGTCGTAAAGACGAACATGCCGCGGCGCACTGGGCAGCCACTCGTCGCCACGGAAGACGTGAGTAATTTCCATCGCCGTGTCGTCCACAATCGAGGCCAGCGCGTAGGTCGGAAATCCGTCCGACTTCAGGATCACGTGGTCGTCCAGCAGCTTGTTCTCGAACGTCACTGCGCCCCGCAGTGCATCGTCGACGATGGTCACGCCCTCACGCGGCATCTTGAAACGAACCACGCACTGCCCGCCCTGATCGGCGATCATGCGCTCGAGTTCCGCCTCGCTCAGTTCGCGGCAATGCCCGTCGTAGCCGGGCGGCTGTTTCGCCTTCTGCTGCGCCTTGCGCATCTCCGCCAGCCGCTCTGAGCTGCAGGCGCAGCGATACGCGTGCCCCTCGGCCAGCAACCGATCGGCCGCTTCCTGATACAGCTCCAGCCGCTCCGACTGTCGATACGGTCCGTATTCCCCACCGATGTCCGGTCCCTCGTCCCAATCCAGCCCCAGCCAGCGCAGCGCGTCGAGAATCAGCTCCTCGGCGCCCTCCACCGACCGCTTCTGGTCGGTGTCCTCGATCCGCACGATGAACTGACCACCGTGGTGGCGGGCGAACAGCCAGTCGAACAGCGCCGTGCGGATATTGCCGACGTGCGGCTCACCGGTGGGCGAAGGCCCGTAGCGGACGCGAACTGTCATCTTGTCTGCAACCCAACCATCTCGGCGAATCCCTGCCCTTGCGGATCCGATAGCTAACGGATGTGCCGCGCGCGATGGCGCGACGGCCGCCACTTCGGCGCTTCGGCCTGCACCGTATCAACGGCGTGGATGTCGAGTCCATGTGCCTCGGCGTCCTCGCGCGCCGACGTCAGCAGCTGCTCGAAATCGTCCGGCGGCTCCGCCTCCACCGTCACCCGTTCGCCGCTGGCCGGGTGTTCGAACGAGAGCCGGAAGGCGTGCAGGGCCTGCCGGTCGATCCACAGCGACGGCGACCCGTAGACCAAATCTCCCAGCAGGGGATGGCCCGTCGCCATCATGTGCACCCGGATCTGATGCGTCCGCCCCGTGATCAGGCGGCATTCCACCAGCGCGGCATCCCGATAGCGCTCGCGCACCCAGTACTCCGTCTGCGACGCCTTGCCGCCTTCCACCACCGCCATCCGACGCCGGTCCGACGGGTCACGCCCGATCGGCGCATCGATCAAACCTTCATGCGGGTCCGGCACACCCGCTACCACCGCCAGATAGTGCTTCTGCGTCGTGCGCGCCCGCATTTGATCTTGTAGCGCCGCCTGCGTCGTCACGTCCTTCGCCACGACGAGTACCCCGCTCGTGTCCTTATCGAGCCGGTGCACCAAGCCCGGTCGGATCGCGTCGCCCAACGACGTCAGATCGGGCCAGCGCGCCAGCAGCGCATTGACCAGCGTGCCCGACTGCGAACCCGGCGCCGGATGCACCGTCAGACCCACCTGCTTGTTAACCACGATCACGTGATCGTCCTCGTAGCGAACATCCAGCGGAATATCCTCCGCCGCCGCCAGTTGCTCGCGGTGCTGTTCTTGGTACAACCGCACCATGTCCCCAAAATGAAGCCGGAAGGCCGGTCGCTCCAGATCGCCGTCGACGCGGACCAGCCCCGCATCGATCAGCCGTCGCACCTGCGATCGCGACAGCCCCGGCACGCGACGCGAGACGAACACGTCCAGCCGTTCGCCGTCTTGATCGGCCAGATACTCACTCGGCGGCAGCGGCGGCTCCACCTCGAACATGCCCTCGCTACTGTCGCCGGATTCGCCGAAATCACTCATCAATCGACCGTACCACGCGGTCCCCTACGCACTGCCTCATGGCCTGCTCGCCCCAGAACAGGTCCCCGCCAGGATGACCTCAACGGTGCACTGCGGAGCGCCGCGCGTCGGTCACGACGAGGTAGATCAAGATCGCTGCGATGCCCAGATTGATCCCGATGTCTGCCACGTTGAAGGCCGGGAACTCGTTGAAGTTCACGAAGTCCGTCACCTCGCCTTGGTACAGCCGGTCGAGCCAATTGCCGATCGCGCCGCCCAAGATCAGCGCCAAACCCAGCCGCGTCGCCCAATGATCGACGGGCGGAAACAGGTAGTAGACCGCGATCGCCACGATCGCGATCAGCGGCAGGATCGCCAGCCAGATCCCGGATCCGCCGAACAGCCCGAACGCCGCACCGTCGTTCGTGATGTGCGAGATCCGAAAGAACGACGCCACTTCCCAGTGCTCGCCC
>CAUYZA010000013.1:0-21839 GCA_963577225.1 Dehalococcoidia bacterium
TCCAGAGCGCCGTGCACGCGCCAGCGGCGAGGCGCGCCGTCGCCGCTGGCGCTTCCGGCCGCACGACAATCAATTCGGGCTCATCGGCACCCAGCGCCGTTGCCGGCAACGCGATGATTCGGCCGCTCTCGTTCATGCTGGCGAACCTGACCGGGACGACCCCAATGCCCGTCGCTTCGACGGACAGTCGGAACGTGCGCGCGGAGTCGAGTCGATAGAGCCAAACTTCGTCCGCGGCGCTCACGATGACGGATTCGGGTTGTCCAGAATCAGCTCGAACCGGCGCTCCGGGAGGTTCTCCGCCTCGGCGACCGCAACATGCGGGGTAATCAACACGTTCTCCATCTGCCAGAGTGGATGTCCTTCGGGGAGGGGATCGGTCTCGAAGACGTCCAGTCCCGCGCCCGCGAGTTCGCCGTTCTCCAGCGCCGCCACGAGATCGTCGAGCTTCGTCGTCATGCCACGCCCGATGTTGACGAAGTACGCGGAGTTCTTCATGGACCGGAAGCGTCTCGCATCCCACATCCCCTCGGTCTCGGGCGTGTGGGGCACCGTGGTCACGACGAAGTCCGCTTCGGGCAAGCGCTGGTCGAGTTCGTGGGGCGGCACGATCTCGCCCGGTATCTCACGCTCCGGCCGGGGCTCCGCGCCGATGCCGCCCACCCCATTAATCAGGACCGTCGAGGCCGCCAGGTTCACGTACCCCCCGCTTGCGTGCCTGTTGATCCCAGCGACCTTCTGCCTGTGCCGCGCTCCAGTAGGGCAGGCCCCGGGACAACGCCAGCATGAACATCAAGATGTGCTGGGCGATGTGGTCCGAGTAGATCCCGCACGGGTTGCAGACGGTGACGGGGTGGTCGGCCAACTCTGGGTAGTAGTAGCCGGGCGGCGGGCCCGCGAACGGGTTCTGGAGCAGCCGGAGGCGCTCGACTGTCGGCAGGACGTCGGGCGACACCCAGCCATAGGCCGCATCGGCATCGATGAGCCCGCGGGCCGCGACGGCGCCGTCCTCCGCCACGACGACTTCGAGTTCGGGCAATGCGTCCGCGAGCCGGCGCGCCCAGCCGCGGATGGCATCGTCGATCGGCGGCAACACAACGTATTTCGGAATGATGAAGCTCCCCGCGTTCAGGTCTGGATCGCGGAGGCATCATCGCCCGGGTCCTCCCGTGCGGTCCAGCGGGACGCGCTGGAGCCGAAGCTCCGGCCGCTAGGATGAGGACACGCGAAGTCCGTCGTTCAGCGGCGGACCGTTCTGGGAGGTCTGATCGTGGTGGGATGAGGCGCAAGGCGTTAGCTTGCCGTCCTCGACCACGACAAGGCCCCCGAGCAGGAAGGCGAGGAAGGCGACCATGTACAACACGGTCAAGCAGAAGCTCCACGAGGGGAAGCGCGTCGTCGGGGGGACCATCCAGACCCCGGACCCGGACATCTACCGGGCGATGGCGCACGCGGGATTCGATTTCCTCTGGATCGAGATGCAACACAGCCCGCTGACCTACCAGGACGTCGCGCGGATGATCTGGGCCGGGCGCGACGCCCCCGCGATCCCCTTCATCCGCGTACCCGACGCGACCGAAGGCGACATCCAGAAAGCGACGGACGTCGGAGCCTTGGGCATCATCGTGCCCATGGTCACCTCGGTCGCGAAGGTCGAGGCCGCCGTCAATTTCGCCAGCTATCCGCCGCGCGGTGCCCGCAGCCAGGGAGGGGGACAGTACGGTGCGTTGTGGGGGAGCGACTATCGCCAAACGGCCAACGACAACGTGATGGTCGTGGGGATGATCGAGTCGCCCGACGGGGCCGCGATCGCCGATCAGATCGCGGCGGTCGATGGCGTGGACGTAGTGTTCGTCGCGGCGACCGACCTGAGCAGCTTCTCCGGCCTGCAGCAGGGCGATGCGGAGTACGAAGCGATGGCCACGAGAGTTCGCGACGCGACGCTTGCGGCGGGCCGTAAGGTCGGCGGGCCGTATGCGTGGAAGGATCGGGAGGGCTACAGTTTCTTCCAGGCTCCGCCGGCCGAAGTGCTCGTGCGCCGGGGGGCCCGTGCCCTGCTCGCCGAGGCGACGGCGGGCACGGCGGAGACCGAGGGAGCCGAGCGATAGCTTGGCCGGAGAGGCCGCCGAGACGGCACGGCTGGCTGGAAATCAGCCCCCCACGACGCCCTCATCGTGGGGGCTTGGCACCGCAGAGGGAGCCTTCGGCGAATGGGCCGAGCTCTCGCCGTCACGGACCGAACGGCGTTGGAGGCTGTGCCGGCGGCAGAACGACGAGTCGCCAGTCTCACCCGACGACGCTAAACGGCCAGGGCTCGGCTCGACTGAGCGTTCCCAGATGCATGACACTGCCCTCGCGCGAATCGGCGAATCGGCGAATCGGCGCGAGGATAGATCTCCCGGATGAACGCATCGTCCATTCCGCTGTCCGTTCTCGACCTCGCCCCGGTTGCCGCCGGGGCCACGGCGGCATCTGCGTTGCGGAACTCGATCGATCTGGCGCAACAGGTGGAGCGCCTCGGCTACCGACGGCACTGGGTGGCGGAGCACCACAACCTTCCCGGCATCGCCAGCTCGGCACCGGCGGTGCTGATGGCGCACCTGGCGGCGGCTACGTCCACGCTTCGCATCGGATCCGGGGGCGTGATGTTGCCCAATCACGCATCCCTGGTTGTGGCCGAGCAATTCGGCATGCTGGAAGCCCTGCACCCCGGTCGCATTGATCTCGGACTGGGGCGCGCGCCCGGCACCGATCCCAACACCGCCGCCGCGCTGCGCCGGAATCCGATCGCCCTCGACGATACATTCCCCAGCCAGTTGGCCGAGCTTCTCGCGTATTTCGACGGCACCCACCCCCACATCACCGCCACACCTGCCAGCGGCTACCGGCCCGCACTCTGGATGCTGGGGTCGAGCGACTACGGCGCGCAGGTCGCCGGCCAGCTTGGCATCCCCTTCTCCTTCGCCCACCACTTTTCGGCGGGCGATACGGCCGGGGCGCTGGCCGCCTACCGGAAGTCGTTCCAGCCCTCCGAGTGGTTGGCGCGGCCGTATTCGATGATCGGTGTTTCGGTGGTCTGCGCGGAGACCGATGACCAGGCCGACTACCTTGCCGGGCCGAGCGCGCTCTCGTTCACGCGCCTCCGGCAGGGACAGCCGATGCAGATGGTCACGCCCAAAGAGGTCGCGGCCTACGACTGGACGCCGATGGAACTTGAACTGCGGCGCCAGTGGGAGAGGCCGGTGGTCAAGGGAGACGCGCCGTCCGTGCGTGTGCAGCTCGAGGGCCTGGTGAATCGATACCAAGTCGATGAACTGATGCTCACAACGATGGTGTACGGGCCCGCGGATCGCTGCCGCTCCTATGAGCTCGTCGCCGACGCTTGGCAGCTGTCGTCGCCCGCGGCCGCCAGCTAAGGCCGACGACACGATGCGGCGGGCACTCGTCGCGAAGACTCGTCACCCCTCACGATCCGCTCATCGTGGGCGAGTGTGTGATTTGCTCCGGGGATCGGGGGGCTCTAGTGAGCGGACCGCCAGGTCGCAGTTGCAGGCCGTAGCTCGAGAGGCCGAACAACTTACGCCAGAGTCAGGCCCAGCGGCTGACGCTGATGCGCCCCTCATCTTCCGCCTTCTTGAGGGCGCGCGCCGCTCGACGCCCCGCTTGCTCGGAGATCTGACTCGACTGTCTAGCCCCGAGTCGGTTCCCGCCAGTGGTCGGGATACCACGCCAATCAGACATTGCCCACCCCCTATCTCGCTCCGGGGTGGCGGCCCACATAAGCCTCGCCTGGTCTCCCGCACTCGCGGGCCGTCATGGCGCGGCCGGCGTCTACACACCACACGATGGCCCGATCGTGTCGCATACCAGCTCCAGTCGGAGCTACGCGGGCTCGGCAGCCAGGCGCTGGAGGCGGTCGACGAGAAGAGGGACGCCCCATTCGAAGTCGGCGCTGTCCGGGTTGGAGGCGGAGCCCTCCAGGAAGCGCCGGTACAGGCCTTCCAAGATGATGCAGAGCTTGGCCGCGGAGAGGACGAGGTAGAACTTGAGGTCGCCAACAGAGCGGCCACTGCGGTCGGCGTAGCGTCGGGCCAGTTCGGCGCGGTCGGGGAAGCCGTTCTGGGTCAAGTGACGGGAGAGGTCGGTGGCGAGGACGCGGCCGTCCTTCTCGACGGCGGGGTCGGCCGGGTCGCCCCAGTAAGCGAGGAACCAGCCGAGATCGGCCAGCGGGTCGCCCACGGTCGCCATCTCCCAGTCAAAGATCGCGGCGAGGCGCGGCTCATCGCCGGCGAAGATGACATTGTCCAGCTTGTAGTCGCCATGGACCACGGTGGTCTCGGCGGAGTCCGGGACGCTGCCGCCAAGCCAGCGCAGCACCTCGTCGATCCCCGGCAGGTCGCGCGTGTGCGGGCGGGTCAGCTCCCACTGGCGCGTCCAGAGGTCGAGCTGGCGCTGGAGGTACCCGCTTGGGCGACCGCGAAGTCCGACAGCCTCCCAATCCACGGCGTGCAGCTCCACCAGTGCGTCCACCATCTCCTCCGCCATGCGGCGGCGGCCCCTCGGCGTGTCGTACTGCGGCGGGATGCGGTCCCGCGCGACCGCACCGTCCACCCGCTCCATGAGATAGAACGGTGCGCCAATGATGGAGTCGTCCTCGCAGGCCAAGACGGGTCGGGGAACGCGCGCATGGCCGTGCAGGGCAGAGATGAAGCGATACTCGCGCAAGACATCGTGTGCGGAGGGCAAGAGGGGACCCGCGGGCGGACGGCGCAGCACCCAGCGCTGGTCAGCGCGGGCGACGAAGAGTGTGACGTTGGAGAAGCCAGCCACGTGCTGCTCGATCTCGAGCGAGCCCCGGGAGCCCGGCACCTCAGCGTCGAGGAAGCGCTGCAGCGCCTCGACGTTGACGAGTTCCGAGGAAATCTCGCTCATGCGTCATCGCTCTCGGATCGCGCCATGATTGCCGTCACACGAATGTCCCTCACCTAAACGAATGACCAGGGCGCATTCTCGCGGTAGGAGCGCAGGATGCGCCGCGCGACGACCTGGCGGTGGACCTCGTCGGGGCCGTCCAGGATGCGAGCGCCGCGCGCCTCGCGGTACATGGATTCCAGCGGGGTGTCGCCGGAGACGCCGCGCGCGCCGTGCGTCTGGATGGCGCGGTCGATGACGTCGTGCAGCGCCTGCGCGCCCACGAACTTAATCAGGGAGACTTCCACGCGCGCGTCCTCTCCGGCGTCGATTTTCTCTGCGGCCTGCAGCGTGAGCAGGCGTGAGGCCTGGATCTGGGCGGCCGAATCGGCGATCCAATTCTGGACCGTTTGCTTCTGGGCCAACGGCTCGCCGCTGACCTCGCGTTCCAAGGCGTAGCGGCACATCAACTCAAAGGCGCGCTGCATCTGCCCCAGCCAGCGCATGCAGTGATGAATACGACCGGGTCCCAGTCGGCGCTGCGCCACGAGGAACCCCTCCGATCGCTCTCCCAGAAGGTTGGCGCGGGGGACTCGGCAGTCTTCGAACTGGATATCACAGTGGTCGCCGGAGGTGTCGCCCATCACCGTGACCTGACGATTGATGCGGAAGCCGGGCGTGTCGGCGGGGACGATGATCTGACTGAAGCGCTGGTGCCGCGCCAGGTCCGGGTCCGTCTTACACATGACGATGAAGAAACTCGCGGCGCTGGCGCCGGTGGTGAACCACTTGTGACCGTTGACCACCCACTCATCGCCGTCCTCCATCGCGGTCGTCTGCAGATTGGTGGGGTCAGCGCCGGAGACCTCCGGCTCCGTCATGGCCACGGCGGAGCGGATCTCACCGGAGACCAAGGGCTTGAGGTACTGCTCTTTCTGCTCCGGCGTGCCGAACTGCCAGAGGATCTCGGCGTTGCCGGCGTCCGGCGCCTGGGAGCCGAAGGCGCGAGGGGCGTACAGACTGCGGCCGATAATCTCATTCAAGTAGGCGTAGGGCAGGAAGCCCGCGCCGCTTCCTCCCACCTCCTCCGGAAGATGCGGCGCCCACAGCCCCTCCGCCTTCGTGATGGACTGCAAGCGCTGCATAGTCGCCTCGGCCTCGTTCCCCCCGGCTTCCAGCGTCTTCTCACTGGCGTAGAGATGTTCTTCCATGAAACGCGTGGCGCGGTCGCAGAGCGGCTGCACCTCGGCGGGACGGCCGGAGAGGCTGATCGGCATGGTGGTCTCCTGTAGTCTGCGGCAGCCCGATTTTGCCCGTGTACACGCAGGCGGAGCATCCCACGGTGAGGCGAGGTGCGCCATGCTTGGCCCTCTGATCTTGGAGAGCAAACGCCCGAACGCCGTGCGGTAGTCTGCGGACCGGCTAGGAACGCAAGAAGGCAGGAGCGACGCGTGGCAGAACGACGTTGGGGCATCTCTCTTCCCCTGACCGGCGTGCCGCTGCCGGCTCTGGGCGCGGTTCTCGCGGAGGCGGAGGGCCTGGGGTACCGGGACGCCTGGACGGAGGAGGTGGCCGAGACGGACGGGTTCCTGCCGCTGGCGGTCGCGGCGCAGGCGACGACCCTCCGGCTTGGCACGGCGATCATCAACGTCTTCACCCGCGGCCCGGGGACGCTGGCGATGGGCGCTGCGGCGATGAGCGAGCTGGCGCCGGGCCGCTTCTGTCTGGGCGTGGGTGCGGGCTCCGCGCCGATCGTCGAGGGCTGGAACAGCGGCCGCTACGAGCGGCCGCTGACGCGCGTGCGCGAGTCGGTGGAGGTGCTGCGCGCGGCCCTGCGAGGTGAGCGCGTGTCGTACGAGGGCGAGACGCTCACCGTGAGCGGGTTCCGGCTCGGCCGTCCGCCGGCGGAACCGCCGCCGATCTATCTGGCGGCGCTGCAGCCGGGCATGCTTCAGCTCGCGGGCGCCATCGGGGATGGCGTGATCTTCACCTGGCTCTCGGCGGAGGATGTGCGTCAATCCATTAGCGTCGTTCGAGCGGCCGCGGAAGCCGCCGGGCGTGATCCCGGTGATGTGGAGACCGTGGCACGCGTCGTGATGGTGATCGACCCGCCCTCGGAGGCGACCGCCGCGTACGCGCGGCGTTTGATTACGACGTACCTCAACGTGCCAGCCTACCGTGCGTTCCACACCTGGCTGGGCCGCGCTGAGGCGCTGACCCCCATGTGGCAGGCTTGGGATGCGCGTGACCGCGACGGCGCACTGGCCGCGATCTCGGAGAGCGTCGTTACTGATCTGGTGGTGATGGGGAGCCCGGAAGCGCGGCGCGCGCATATAGAACGCTACTTCGAAGCTGGCTTGGACACGGCCGTGCTGTGGTTCCTCACCACCGAACGTGACCCCGCAGTAGCGGCGGAGCGCATCGGCGAGGACATCCGGGCGATCATTCCCGGCAGCCTCAGAACGTCCGCGTCGATCCTGAATCGAAGGTGAACGTGTGGCGCCGGCTGCGGTTCCGCTCCTCCAGAGCGGGTCCCGCATGACTCTTCCCAGTTCTCTCAGGTTGGGAAGGTCGCCCTCTCACCGACGCCTGCGCGGCATCCGATGGCTTCCCTAGGCTGTTCGCCAAGGAGGGGGCAGACGCAGCAATCTGCGGCATGATGGAGTTACGGCCGGGCTAGGGACTCCGTTGCAGGATCGACACATCTCGCGCCGTCATGAGCCTGGATAGCCGACGAGGCGGCGTGCCCCACAGGTTCTGGAGCGGGAGAAGGGGTTCGAACCCTCGACCCTCTGCTTGGGAAGCAGATGCTCTACCACTGAGCTACTCCCGCCCGGGAGGCCCGCGTCGCCTTCGACGCTGGGCACCTTCGAGTGTACGAGTGCCCTCCGTCTCCGGACAACTCGGCTGAGCGACTGACGCAGCGCCCGAGCGAACCCTACTAGACTCGCCCCCCACGAGAGGGGGCACCATGGCTGTCATGACCAAGAAGCAACGCGTACGCGCCGCCATCGCCGGAGAGCCTGTCGATCGGGCGCCCGTCTCCATGTGGGGGCATGATTTCCTGCGCGAGTGGTCCGCTGAGGACCTCGTCGCGGCCACGCTGGAGCCCTACCGCGCCCACGACTGGGACTTCATCAAGCTCAACCCCCGCTGGACGTTCTTCGCCGAAGCCTGGGGCAACACCTACGACCCGCCTTCTGAGCAGCGCAATCCTCGGACGACCAAGCTTTCCCTTCAGGCCGTCGACGATCTGCGCGCGATCGCGCCCGTCGATGCGACGGCGGGCGTCTTCGACGAGCAACTGCGCGGGCTGCGTTCGCTGATCGAGCAGACCGGCGGCGAAGTGGACGTCGTCCAGACGCTCTTCTCTCCGCTCTCTGTGGTGGGCTTGCTGGGTGGTCTCCCCGACCTACTCGTGAATCTCGCGGCGGAGGACGCGGCCGCTGTGCATACCGCGATCGCAGCGGTGACCGAAACCTTGATCGGCTACGCGCGCGCGACGTTGGACGCCGGCGCCTCCGGCGTCTTCTTTGCCCCGCTCACCTGGGCCAGCCGAGATACCTGCAGCGAGGATTTCTACCGCGAGTTCGGCCGCCCCTACGACCTGCTGTTGCTGGACCAGATTCGCGACGCCGAGTTCAACATCCTGCACGTCTGCCGCGACCACAACATGCTGGAGCTGCTGCTCGACTACCCCGTCGCCGCCTTTAACTGGGCCGACCAGGGCACGGGTAACCCCAGTCTGGCGGAGATCCACGCCCGAACCGGGCGTGCTGTGATGGGCGGGATCGACCAGGCGACGCTGGCCGACGTCGGAGCGGTTGAAGTCGCGTCCGCCGCCTCGGCAGCTGGGTCGATCGGCGACACGCGACTGTTCGTGACGCCCGGCTGCTCGATCCCGCCGGCCACCCCCGACGCGAACCGAGCCGCGCTCGCCGCCGCCGTTCGAACCTAGACCGGACGGTCGGCGCAGCGCAGCCCGCCATGTCTCGCGTCGATTGCTAGCGGATCCCCCGCTGCCGTAGCGGCGTGGATGGTGTCGTTCTGAGCATGCCGGCGTCCAGAGCGCGCGCGGCCACGCCGAGCCCGAGCAAACTGAGCCCGAGCAGCGCCACGATTACGGCGTTGCGCAGCACGATTGCCAGGGTGTCGGCGCCGATATCGAGCAACGCTTCATTGAACGGGTCGCCGGCCCCGTTGGCGGTTGCCCGCAAAGCGAACCGCGTGCTCAGCGACGCGATCACCATCAGCAAGCCGCCGATCAGCGACGCGATGCCCATGTTCCGCAGTCGATCCGGGGCCGCGCTTGCCGCGACCACGATGATCAGCGCCGGCGCTGCCAGCATCAACACGATCGCCAGCGCCAGCCAGAGGATCTCGTGGGTGTCCGCGCTCAGTCGGCCCACGCTCCAGCGAATCACCCCACGGGCGGAGAAGATCCCACCGGCAGCCCTGCCGGACTCGCGACGGAATGCCCCGATGCCGTCGTCGTGCACCAGGCTGGCCGAGTCGCGGAGCAGCCGTGCGCGGAACTCGCCGCGCGAGAGCGCCGTGATCTCCTCTGCGCCGAGCGAGACCGGTAACGGGTAGTGCGGCAGGGTCAGCAGTTCATTGGGCCGACGCGCCGCTTCCGCCAGCAGGTCGGCATAGCCGGAATCGAGTAAGGCGTCGATCTCCGTGAGCGAGACCAGGGCCCGTGCGATCAACGGTTCCGCCTCCTCGCGGCCGGTCGCTCGCAGGGCGGACCAGGTCACGATCAGCAGGGTGATCATGAACGCGGCCGCCGCGACGCCACCCCAGCGCACGATCGGCGACCAGCCGCTGCGCGCCCGAGGACCAACGCGGCGCGGCTGCGAGAGGGGATCGGGCGCAGCGGGATGGGGCGCGGCTCGCACCTCATCGGCCGGTGTTTGCGAGAACTCCACCTCTGTAGCGCGCTCGCCAGTCTTTGAACCCGCGGGCGACGGTTCATTCGAATCGGGGCGGAGGTCGTGGGGTTGGCTCATGGGGTCCGGTCTAGCTGCCAGACATACGTACCGCTGATTGAATCGTGAAAGGGGCGGCTGTCGCCGCGCGTGAGCGCGATAAGCGGTCCCAGCCCCAACAAACCCAACGACGGATAGAGGAGTAGCGCGCGACCCAAAGCCCGACGCGGGCTCGGCGCATCACCGGCCGCGGTCAACACGCGCAGATGCAGGACGCGTGCTCCGACGGTCCCGCCGAACGCCGCGCCGAGCGCCACGTACCACAGCGGCGCGGCGAACCAGAGCGTCGCCACTACGTAGCCCCACAGCCACTCGCGCCCGCTGGGGTCGACCTCGAGCCAGTTTGTCTGCAGCAGGACGGTCAGCCCCGCGAAGCCCAGGAAGAGAGGCAACATCAACAACACCACGACCACGTCGATCGCGCCGGCCACGAAGCATGCCTCGCGTCGTGCCGCTGCGCCGGGGAGATCCATCGTCGGCATCATGACCCCGCTGCGCACTCTACGATCGAGACATGCCTCAGCGCACGCCTCGCCGCCAACGCAGACTGTCGCTGTTTGTCTTTCTCGTCCTGCTCGGCTCGATGCTGGGCACGGTCGGGATCGCCGCTACACAAGGCGGCCTCTCGCTCACGACGACGGTCGATGCCGCGGTCGAGGGGAAACGCTTCAGCCTGACCGACTTCGAACTGGAGTCGATCTTCAACAAATGGCTGGGAGAGGTTGGGGCGTTCGTCTCCGGTCGTCGCGACAGTGGGGTGGACGCCGATCGGCTGGTGACGCGCTACTTCGGCTTGCGTACGGAGATCGCCACGCTTGAGGCGGACGGCGCGAGCGACCGGATTGTGATTGCCGAGTTCCGACGCGAGCGGGACCTGCTTGAGAACCGCGCCGAACGCATCCTGGAGGGCCGCGTAGCCGGAGCGCTGCGCTCGGCTGGACTCGTGCGTGCGCTGCCGCTCTTCGGCGGCCAGGATCTGCTCTGGCCACCCGTCGACATAGAACTGACCCAGCCGCCCCGCTTGCTGGCGATCTCTCCCCGCGATGAGATCCGGCTCGTGCAAGACATCCTGCTCGACCCGGATTTGTCCTTGGCTGAGATCGAGGCGATCGAACAGCAGGTCGAGGCGGACGGCCGCTGGTCCGCACTGGTCGATGCGGTCGGTGGGGTTGCGGCGTATCCGGCGATCGTGCGCGACTCGCGCAGCTACGAGTCCTCGATCAATACCATCGCGCATGAGTGGGTCCACCACTATCTCTTCTTCTTTCCGCTCGGCTGGTCCTTCTTTCGCAACAACGAGGTGCGCACGATCAACGAGACCGTGGCGGACATCGTGGCCGCCGAAATCGACGACGTGGTCTTTGCCGCCGCCCCGCCGGTGCCCCCGATCGAGACACGCAGCGTCCACCGCACGGAGTCGGACGAGGTCCTGTTCCAGCTTCGTTTGGACGTCGACCGGTTGCTCGCGGCCGGCGAGGTCGAGCAGGCGGAGCGGCTGATGGCCGAGGGGCGCTTGGAGTTGGTCGCGCTGGGCCGCGACCTGCGGCGGATCAACCAGGCCTTCTTCGCCTTCAACGGCGTCTACGCCACATCTGCCTCCAGCAGCAGCCCGATCGGGCCGCTGTTGCAGGAGTTGCGCGAGGCCGCTCCCAGCCTGGCCGACTTTCTGATCCAGATCCGTGAAGTGACCAGCCAGGCGGAGCTGGCGAGCCTGCTCGCGCAGCCGTAAGCCGGGGCTAGGGTGCCGCCGCCGCATCGTCTTCGCTCGCGCCTGGATCGGCGGTCAATGACACCTCGTCCTCCTCGATCAGGACGAAGCTCTCGGCCACAAAGTCGCCTAGGAAGTCGTGTTCCACGGTCAGGCGCAGTAGGTAAAGGCCCGGCTTCAGTGTGCGCGTATCCCAGCGACCGAGCTGCCCGGACGGCAGCTGGTTTTCGCTGCGTGACAGTTCCACGAAGTCTTCGGCACTGGGCACATCGCCCGGGCGTTCCAAGAACGCGTACGAGAGCGACCAAGCCACCACGCCGTCACCTGCTGCCCGGCCGCGGACCAGAACATCTCCCAGCCCCAACTGGACGCCGTTGGGTGGTGTGTCGAGGCGTGCGAAGACATCGTTCTCGCTCCCCTCGCCGGATCCATCGTCGCCCACGAAACGGACCTTGTTCGCGCGCAGCCACTCCACGATCGCCTCGTCCGGCTCACCGGTCTCCGCGTCGATCGGGGCCTGAAGGAAGAAGCCTTCGAGCCGCGCGCTGTCGGGCGTATCGGCCGACGCCGCGCGGAACGTGCGCGTATCGATTTCCAACTCATCGCAGATGCGGTTCGCCTCGTCGGGCACGCTGCCGGCGACGAACAGTTCGGAGCTGCGTCTGCTGCAAGGATTCTGCGAGGCGAAGTCCTCGCGCGCCACACTGCTGCTTAGCACTCGCAGCGAGGGGATGAAGACCTCCGACGTGGTCAGCCCGTCCGGCTGCTCGAACGACTCCACCGGCAAGCCCTGGTGGGCGGCGGTCATCAGGTCGTGCCAGATCAGCCCGGCGGTGCGCGACGAGCTGCCGCCCGTCATCGGTTCGTTGTCCGCGTTGCCCACCCAGACGCCGGTCACCAATTGGGGGGTGTAGCCGACGGTCCAGAAGTCGCGACGCACGTCGTTGCGCCCCGGCTCGCCCGCCGTGCCCGTCTTGGCTGCGGCGGGCCGGTCCAACACCAACGTGCTGTTGAGCCCGTAGAGCGTAGACCGCGCCTGGTTGTCGGAGAGGATGTCGGTGATCTGGAAGGCCTGTTGCGCCGGCAGTACTCGGCGCACGACGGGCTCATCCAGGCGGTAGAGCAGATTGCCGTTGATGTCGTGAATCTCGCGAATCGCGACGGGGTCCAGCGCGCGATTGCCGAAGGGCAGATCCAGCATCGTATGCTGGCCGCGCATCAGCCCCTGATTCGCGAACACGCTGTAGGCAAAGACCAAGTCGAGCAGCTTCACGTCGCCCCCGCCCAGCGTGAGCGCCGGGCCGAACTGACTCAGGTCCTGCATCGTGGTGATGCCCAGCCGGTGCGCGACGTCCAGCACATTGCCCACGCCCAGCGTGTCCGCTGTGCGGAAGGCCGGCACGTTCATCGAGTTCGCGAGCGCGCTGCGCAGGGAGACCGGCCCGCGGAAGACGCTGTCGAAGTTTTCCGGCGAGAACGTCGTGCCGTCGAACTCCTCGAACTCGAACGGTACGTCCCAAATGATCGTGGCCGGATTCCAGCGCTCGGGGTCGCGCAGGAAGCCCGTCACGTAAGTGATCGGTTTGAACGACGAGCCCGGCGAGTTCAGCGCGATCGCGTTGTTCACCTGCCCGTCGATGTCCTCACGGAAGAAGTCGCGGCTGCCGACCATGACCCGGATCTCGCCGCTCCCGGGCTCAATCGAAATCAGAGCGGCGTTGTGCGCCCCGGTTTGCTCTTCGAACGTGGCCAAGTCGTTGCGCACTATCTGTTCGGCTTGGAGCTGGAGGTCGTAGTCCAGCGTCGTGGTCACGCGCAGGCCGCCGTCGGTGAAGACGTCGTCGCACGTCTCCACGCCGTCCGGCAACGTCAGGCGCCCGCGGGCGCAGAGCTGCTCTATCTCGTCTTGCACGTAGAGCACGAAATGCGGGGCTTTGATCTCAAACTGCTGGCTGGCGAACTGCAACGGCTCCGCCTTGGCCAGGTCGGACTCGGCTTGGCTGAGGTAGCCGTTGATCACCATCAGGTCCAGGATGTCCGCCTGGCGCGACTTCACTCCAGCCGGATTGGTGAAGGGGTCGTGGAGGGCGGGTGCCTGTGGCAGACCGGCCAAGAGCGCCGCTTCCGCGAGCGACAGTTCCGCGGCCGGCTTGCCAAAGTAGCGCTGGCTCGCCGCGCCAATGCCGTAGGCGTGGTTGCCGTAGAAAATCGAATTCAGATACCACTCCAGGATTTGCGTTTTGGAGTAATGGTCGGTCAACTCCAGCGCCAGGATCGTCTCTTTCAGCTTGCGGCTGACGGTTCGTTCCGAGCGCTCCTCCAACGGGATCAGGACGTTCTTGACGAGCTGCTGCGTGATCGACGAGCCCCCCGACCCGCCCAGGAACTCGCCCCCGCCCAGGCCGATGTTTTCCCAGGCTGCCCGCAACAGCCCGCGCGTATTGATCCCACGGTTCTCGAAGAACGTGGAGTCCTCTGTCGATACGGTGGCGTTGATGAGGTGGCGCGAGACCTTCTCCAACTTGATTGGATTGCGTAGGCCTGAGAATGGGTCGGTGAACTCGAACAGCAGCTCGCCTTCGGGCCCGCGACTGTCGAAGACCTTGCTTGTGCCCAACGAGTGCTGGGTCAGCTCGATTGCGGTTGGCTCCACGAGGTCGTCCGCGATCGACTGATAGACCCCGAAGGCCGTTCCCGCCCCGGCTCCCACGAACGTCAGCACCAGCAGCAGCAGTCCAGCCGGCCCGAAGATCCAGCGCTTCGAGATCCGGCGCGAGCCGCGCCGCCCGCCCTCGCGACGACGCCGACGTTGGCGCATCGCGATCTGCGTCGCGCGCCGCTTGCCACCGTTCCCGCCTGACCTGGAGCGGCTCACGAGGCCCTCTCGTCGCGCTCAAGAATGATGAAGTGGCTCAGCCCCAGCCAGCGCAACGGGGTCCGCTCCGCGCGATGCAGGGTGGCTTGCAGCGTGCGGCCGAGTATCTCGTTTCGTGAGCGCACGCCGTCGAAGGCCGGATACACGGCGCTCGCCGACCGCACTCGGTAAGGCAAGCCCTGGAACATGCGTCGCAGGTCGCCGCGGGTATAGACGTCGGCGTGCGGCACCAGCCGGTCGCGCACGGTGCGGGGAAGCCAGTTCACGAAGGGGAAGTTCCCGAAGCGGTAGCGGCCGCGCCAGCGCACGCCGTGCGTCTCGAAAGGAAACCAGCGGTTCGGCGCGTAGATCACCACGTGCCCCCGCGCCGATAGCTGCACGGCGATCTCACGCAGTGCCGCGCGAGGGTCGGCCATGTGCTCGATCACCTCATTCAGGATCACCACGTCGAAGGAGTGCGGTGCGAAGGGCAGATGTTCCGCATCGGCCGCCAGCAAGCCAGCGACCCCTGCGTCGCCCAACCGTCCAGGATCGATGTCGATCCCCACGACCGTCGCCGGCAGCGACCGCAGATGCGCGACGTACTGACCCACTCCACAGCCGATGTCCAAGATGCGACGACCGGCCAACGGAATCTGCTTTTCGATTAGGCGCACGCGTCGCGCTTGGCCCGGCCCCCAAAGGAGACTGGGCACGCCCAACTCAAGCTCGTGCTCAGCGGCAAAGCTCGCGGCGTCTTGGCCCTCGGCGTCGTGATTGGGCAGGGGGTCGCGCGCTGACAGGCCGTCCCGCCTCATCTGGCTCGTGCCCCACCTGTGATTCAGCTTACCATCCGGCTTCGTGTGGTTCGCGCAGCCCGACGCACCACTTACCCGCGCGTAACCCACGCCGCGGCAGCGTTGGGACCGCCAGTCGGCCATCTCGGATGGGCTGCTGGAGCGGCCTCGAAGGCGCTCATATACTGCCAACTCAGGGACGGAGCGGTTGTGGCGCGTTGCGCGCGTCCTCCGCGTCTTAGCCCGCGTACTAGCCCATGCACTAGAAAGCCACACCGTGAGCGACTCCTCCGACCTCTCCGCCGCCGATGTCCGGCACATCGCGACGCTGGTCCGTATTGGTATGACGGATCAGGACGTGGAGAAGTTCCGCGTTGAGCTCTCCTCGATCATTGGCCACTGCAACTCGCTCGCCGCGATCGACACGGAGGACGTCGAGCCCACCATGAATGGCGCGTTCGCCGATCGCAGTGGTGATGACGTCATGGCCGACGACGTGGCGGAGGCCTGCTTCCCCGTCGAGGACGTGCTGGCCAATGCGCCGGTTCGTGAAGACGACTACCTGCGCGTTCGCGGAGTACTCGACTGATGGCGGCGACCGTCGAGGACCCCTTTATCGGTCTCGCCGAGGCGGCCGCGGGGCTGCGCGACAGGACCTTTAGTTCGCAGCAACTGACCCAGGCGGCGCTCGATCGCATCGCCGCCACCGATGAGTCGATCCACGCTTTCATCACCGTTACCGACGAGAAGGCGCTGGCCGCCGCCGCCGAGGCGGATTCCCGATTGCAGTCCGGTGACGCCGGACCCCTCACGGGCGTGCCCGTCGCGGTTAAAGACGTGCTCAGCACGGCCGGCGTGCGCACGACGTGCGGCTCGCGCATGCTCGAAAACTATGTGCCTCGCTACGACGCGACCGTGGTCGAACGGTTGCGCGAGGCAGGAGCGGTCGTCGTTGGCAAGACCAACATGGACGAATTCGCCATGGGCTCGTCCACCGAACACTCCGCCTTCTTCACCACCGGCAACCCCTGGGACCCGACCCGCGTGCCGGGCGGATCTTCCGGTGGCTCCGCGGCCGCCGTCGCGGCCGGGCAGGCGATCGTCTCGCTCGGCTCGGATACCGGCGGCAGCATCCGCCAGCCGGGCGCGTTCTGCGGCATTGTGGGGATGAAGCCGACTTACGGTCGGGTCAGTCGTTACGGCCTGGTCGCCTTCGCATCCTCGCTCGACCAGATCGGCCCGTTCGCGCGCTCCGTCGCGGACGCCGCGACGCTGCTGCAGGCCGTGGCCGGCCCCGACGCGCGCGATTCCACCTGCTCTGACCGGGAGCTGCCCGACTTCTCCGCCGACCTCGATAAGGGCCTGGATGGTCTCACCATCGCAGCCCCACGCGAGTTCTTCGACCCCGACTCCGGCATCCAGCCCGAAGTGCTCGCCGCCGCCGAGGAAGCGCTCGGCGTGCTCGCCGCTCAAGGCGCCACGATTGACCGCGACACCACTCTGCCCACCGCCGAGCACGCCTTGCCCGTCTATTACATCTTGGCCCCTTCCGAAGCCTCCGCGAATCTGGCCCGCTACGACGGCGTCAAGTACGGCTTCTCGTTCACCGACGGCGAGTCCATGTGGGACAACTACGAAAAGACGCGGCAGCACGGCTTCGGGGACGAGGTCAAACGTCGCATCATGCTGGGCGCCTATGCCCTCTCAGCCGGGTACTACGACGCCTACTACCTCCAGGCCCAGAAGGTGCGCACGCTGATCTCGAACGAATTCGACAGCATCTTCAGCAAGGCGCAGCTGATCGTGACGCCCACGACGCCGACCGTCGCCTTCGAGCAGGGGACCGTCTCCGACCCCTACGAGATGTACCTCAACGACGTCTTCACGATCCCGGCCAACATCGCCGGGTTGCCTGCGCTCTCCATGCCGGCCGGTTTCGGTGAGGCGGAGATGCCCGTTGGCCTGCAGTTCATCGCCAAGAGTTGGGACGAGGCCACCCTCTTCCGCGGCGCGTCCGCCTACGAGCAGGCGACCGACTGGCACACCCGTCGCCCGGCTCTCTAGCGCGACGGTCTCGCGGACCCGACGCCCACCAGGGTCACGCATGGGTAAAGTCCCGTCGGTCCCGGAACGAGCTGGATAGACGGCCTCGAAGCGCGGCAATACAGTTGGCGTATCCGGCCGTCATAACGACTTGTCGACGGCCCAGCCCAATGCCCAGCACGTCGCTGCGGCTTCGAAAGCGGGTGGACCGCCATGGAACAGATCTTGCGGGCGCTGGAACGCGATGGCCGCCTCACGCCAGCGCAGATCGCGCAAGAGACCGGCCGCTCCGAGGACGAGGTGCGCACGCTGGTCGCAGAGGCTGAGGAGCGTCAGATCCTGCTCTCCTTCGGCGCCAAGGTGAATTGGGCCAACGCTGGCCGGCCCAACGTCTACGCCCTCGTCGAGGTCAAAGTGCAGCCCGAGGAGAACGTGGGCTACAAAGCCGTGGCCCGACGCATCTCCCGCTTCGACGAGGTCCTGACCTGCTACTTCATGTCCGGCGAATACGACCTCGCCCTGATCGTGGTTGCTCCTTCGATCCACGAGATCTCTGACTTCGTCGGCGAGAAAGTCGCCACGCTGCACGGCGTACAGAGCACGGTTACGCACGTGATCATGCGTCGCTTCAAAGAGGACGGCGTGCTGCTCGAAAACGCCGCCGAAGAGGACCGGCAGAAGGTTGTGCTCTAGTCGATGGCTGAGCCGCCCGACCCAGCTGACCTGCGACTCGCCCAGCGGGTCCACGCGATCCCGCCCTCGGGCATCCGGCGGTTCTTCGACTTGCTCGCCTCAATGAACGACGTCATTTCGCTGGGCGTCGGCGAGCCAGACTTCGTCACCCCCTGGGCGTTTCGCGACGCGGCCATTCGCTCGATTGAGGATGGCCACACCCACTACACGTCCAACTTCGGCCTCCCCGAGCTGCGCGAGCAACTCGCCGTCCATCTCGAACGGCTCTACGGGTTGGAGTTCGACCCGTACGGCGAACTGCTGATCACCAGCGGCGTCTCCGAGGGGTTGGACATCGCCATGCGAGCCATCGTCGACCCCGGCGATGAGGTGATCCTGGCCGACCCTGCCTATGCGGCCTACCGCCCTACGATCCAGCTCGCCGAAGGGGTTCCCGTTGCCATCGCGACCACGGCCGCCGACGCCTTCGCGCTCGACCCCGCCGCAGTCGCCGCCGCCGTGACTCCGAAGACCAAGGCGATCCTCTTGGGCTACCCGGCCAACCCCACCGGCGCCGTGCTCTCCCCGGGGGCGCTGGCACGGATCGGACAGATCGCCGAAGAGCACAATCTGTTGGTTGTCTCCGATGAGATCTACGACCGGCTCGTCTACGGCGTCGAGCACACGCCGATGGCGTCGGTCCCCGGCATGCGCGAGCGCACGATCACGCTGGGCGGTTTCTCCAAGACCTACGCCATGACTGGCTGGCGCGTCGGCTACGTAGCAGCCCCCTTCACGCTCTTGGAAGGGGTCATGAAGATCCACCAGTACGTGATGATGTCTGCCCCCACGGCGGCGCAGTATGCCGCATTGGAGGCGCTCCGTTCTGGCGAGGAGCACCTGATCAGCATGCGCGACGAGTACGATCGCCGCCGTTGCCTGATGTACGAGGGCTTCCGCCGGATTGGGCTGCCTTGCGTGGAGCCGCTGGGTGCCTTCTACACCTTCCCCAGCGTCGCGCCGACGGGACTTGACGACGAGACGTTCTCTGAGCAGCTCCTGCTGGAAGAGCGCGTCGCGGTCGTGCCCGGCTCGGCCTTCGGCGAGGCTGGTCGCGGACACGTCCGCGCCTGCTACGCGACATCGTTGTCGGACATCGAACGCGCCCTGGAACGGATCCAGCGCTTCGTCTCCTCCCGGGTCGGCGCGAAGTAAGACTTCGTCCCCCGTCCGACAGGCCTCGTACACTGCCGCGACAAGGCGGACCCATGGCGGACCCGAAGCCTCAGCCTGGCGAACCCGAGCACGCGCCCTCCGGCGACGACTTGACGCTTGGCATCCGCGACGTCGCGGCGGCCCCGATCGACGGCAGCAGCTCGCTGAAACTGGTCATCCAGACGACGCGTGGCGAACTACGGGGCCTGCTTGATGCCGCAGAGGGCGAGAGCGGGGCCGCGATCTTCGTCGACGGGGCCATGGGCGGCCCGCACGAGGTGCTGGGGCCCGGCGAGCGGGTGTTCGAGGCGCTGGCACAGACGCTCGCGCCCAAGGGCGTGACCAGCCTGCGGCTGCACTACCGCCACGCCGGGGAATTCGAGGACTGCGTGCTGGATATCCTGGCCGGCTGCTCCGTCTTGCAGGGCATCGGCGCGGACAAGGTCGCGCTCGTCGGTCACTCCTTTGGCGGCGCGGTCGTGATCAAAGCCGGGGAGTTGGCGCCGATCGTCGTCGCGGTGGCGTCGCTTTCGCCGCAGCTCTTTGGCACGCGCCAGATCGAGAAGCTGGACAAGTCGCTGCTGTTGATTCACGGCGACCACGACACGGTGCTGCCGCATGCCGCCAGTGAGGACATCTTTGAGCGGGCCGTGGAGCCGAAACGCCTCGTCCTGATGGAAGGCGCTGGCCACAGCCTGCGCGAACGCTCCGGTGAACTCTTCGACGAACTCGAGCCCTATCTCCTGCAGACGGTCGGCCCGCGTGCGTCGGACTAATTCTCGTCGTCGGTTCCGTTGCTCGCCGAGGTCATTGAAGACAGCCGATCGCCGATCGAGCGGGCCACGCTGGCCAATTCCATCGGGATGATCCACTTGGTGCTCGCGCCCTCTCCCAGCGTCCGCATCATGTCGAGGTACTGCAGGCCCATCGTGTTGGCGTGGGCCACCTCGGCGGCCTCGTTGATGTTGCGCATGGCGGTGGCGAAGCCCTCCGCCTCCAGAATCTGCGACTCGCGCTGGCCCTGCGCGCGGAGGATCGCCGACTCCTTGTCGCCCTCCGCGCGCAGAATCTGTGACCGCCTGTCGCCGTCCGCCACGTTCACGGCGGAATCGCGCTGCCCCTCGGACTCGGTGATGTCGGCACGGCGCGTGCGCTCGGCCGACATCTGACGCGTCATCGCCTCCTGAATCGCCGGCGGTGGGCTGATCTCGCGAATCTCCACGGCGGTGACCTTGATGCCCCAGCGGTTGGTGATTTCGTCTAGCTTGGCCTGCATCTGGCCGTTGATGTAGTCACGTCGCGAGAGCACCCCGTCCAGGTCCATCTCGCCGATCACCGCGCGCAGGGTCGTGGTGGCGAGCTGGCGGGTGGCGCCCAGGACATCCTGGACCTCCAGCACGACCTTTTCCGGCTCCATCACCCGCATGTAGATCACGAAGTCGACGTCGACGTTGGCGTTGTCCTTCGTGATATTGGTCTGCGGTGGCACGTCGAAGAAGATCTCGCGCTGGTCGACCCTGACCGCGCTCTGGATGAACGGGATCACGAAGACGACGCCCGGGCCCCGCAGTCCCTGGTAGCGCCCGAGTTGGAACTTCGCCAACTTCTCGTAGTCGCGGATAAAGTTGATGACGGCCATGGCTGCCTCCGGATCTGATGCGACGCAAGGTGCAGTCGGAGTTTAGCCATCTGCGGGCCCGCCCGTCCTGTTTCCACGCGAGCCCGCTTGGATCACTCGTCCGCTCAGGTCATGCTGGAGCAGATGACAGAACGACGTCCCGACGAGATCCCGCAGAACGCAGGCCCAGAGGGCCCGCGACGCCCGGTCCGCCTCCCGCTCCGACGCCGTCCGGCCTGGGGCTGGCTGCGCCTGCTGCGCCCGCTGGCGCTACTGGCCAGCACAGCGACCGCTGTCGGATTTGCCTGGACGCTCGACGGCTCGCCCGCCTGGCACGAGGTTGTCCGTGTCGCGCTCGTGATGGCGTCGACGCTGGCCGCGGCCTCGTCCTTCAACGACGCCGCAGACGCTGAGTTCGACTGCAGCGCCCACGTCTGGCGTCCCATCCCCTCCGGTCTGATCCGGGTCGACCAGGCTCAGTGGGCAGCGGCACTGGCAGCCGTCGTCGCGCTGGTGCTGGCCGCCAGCCTCGACTGGATCGCGCTACTGCTCGTTCTCGCCACGCTCGTCCTCGCCTATCAGTACTCCGCGCGCCTGCGGGGCACGTACCTGGGCTGGGCGCCCTGGTCGCTCAGCTTCGCGCTCGTACCGCTCTGGGTCGGCGAGGCGGTGGACGCCTTCGATGAGGTGCTCTGGTGGTCGTTCCCCGTCGGCATTGTCGCTGGCCTCGCGGCCTACCTCGTAATCAAGCTGCCCGACTACGAGCGCGACGACGCCGACGGTGCTCGCAACGTCTTGCACTGGCTCACGATCGATTACGCGGTCCCCGTCAGCTGGGGTGCCGTGGCATCACTGATCGTGGTTGCCGTCGCGTCGGCCAACGTTGAGAACCTGCGTGCCGAATGGATCATTCCCACCGCGACGACGGCGATCGTGCTGGAGCTGGTGCTGATGGGGGTGCTCTTCTTCGGCGTCACGGAGCGCCGCCTCGTCTGGCAACGCTGGGCACTGAGTTTCGCCATCGTCGCGATGT
>CAUYZA010000014.1:0-21498 GCA_963577225.1 Dehalococcoidia bacterium
ACTGTCCGAGACCCCTTCCATGACATGCGCAGCGTCGTGCGACACGCGTTCGACGAGCCATTCTTCCGTCGCGCCTGGAGCGGCGATCTGAGCCCGGCCCTGAGACGGCGAAACGGCCATTCCAGCCACGCGCTGGCACTCGATGTCTACGAGGACGACGGCGTCCTGCATGTCGAGGCTCCATTGCCCGGCTTCACCAAGGACGACGTCAAGGTGACCCTGGAGAAGGGCAAGCTGACGATTCGAGCCGAGCATGAGACCAAGACCGAGAGCAACTCCACCGACATCGACATCGACATCGACACCGATGTCGATGTCGGGACTGACGGCAGTTCCCCGAACGGCCGGCGCTACTTCATGCGCGAGCGACGGTCGGGTGCGGTTGCCCGCAGCCTGCTGATCGGCGACACGTGGGACGCGGACACCGTTCACGGGGCGCTGGAAGACGGCGTGCTCAAGCTAACGGTCGCCAAGTCCCTCGAGGCGCAGCCGCGCACGGTCGAGATTGCCTAAGGCGATTTCGCCCCTAACCGCGGACCAATGCCGGTTCGCGCGACGGCCCTCGCATATGCGGGGGCCGTTTTGCGTTGCCGGTCGTTGTGGTGCGCGATGCGCGCTTGACGCCAGTGTCGGGGCCGATACACGCTGAGAGGGTGTTACGGATGATCGCGATCTTGACCGACGAGGCGGCGACGCGCGAGATCGACCTGGTGCGTGCGCTGTATGACCGCGACGGCGTTGATTCGACACCGCCGCACGTGCCGTTGGTGGATCCATTCGAAGAGAACACACCCATGGCCGACCTCAACGAGCTGGTGAAGCTGATCGTGAGCGTGCATCAGCCGTTCATGGTTGAGCTGGGCCTGCCGGAGCGCGTTTACGACCACGATCCCGACACAGACGCGCCCCAACTCCTACAACTGCGCGCGGTCCAGGGCGCTCCGGAGTCGCAGCGACTGAGCGAGGCGCTGTACCGCGATGTGTTCCCTCACCACCGCCCCGATTTCCCCGTCAATTCCCCGCTGCAGCGCACGGCGATGACGATCGGACGCTTTCGCAGCGAGGCTGACGCCGATCGCGTGGTGGCGGATCTGCGCGACAAGACGTACTTCCTTGTCGTGACCCAGGTCGCGATTCTGGAGGCGGATGACGGGGCGTGGGGGGTTCAGACGCGGATGGAATTGGGGGAAATGATCCAGGCCTGACCGCGCTGTGCGGCGGAAGTGTTGTCGGCCGGCATGATGCCGGTAGACTTCCCAGCAGCGCGAGTTCATCCGATCCCACTCGCGTTTGAAGGGATGGCATCGATGCCGGTCGTGACGATCTCCGCGCAGTACGGGGCGGGCGCGATCGACGTGGGTCGCTATGTCGCCGGTGAGCTGACGCTGCACTACGTGGACCAATCCGTCTTGGTGGACGCCGCCCGCGAACTCGGTGTGACCGTGAGCCGGGTCGCCAGCAAGGACGAACGGACCGACTCGCTGCGTGAGCGGATCGGGCACTTCCTGCAGCGGGCGCTGGAGCGTTCGGCGGCTGGGGGGCAAGTCGATCCTATGCTGGGCGCGGCGAATTTGGAAGTGATGCTGGCCCAGACCTATCAAGAGATGGCCGACGGGGACGTGCCGGGCATCGTTGATGACCGCGCGTTTCGCCAGGCGGCGACGCGCATCATCGAGGAGCTGGCGGAGGCGGGGGACGTGGTCATTCTGGGGCGGGGCTCGCAAATGATCCTGCGAGATCTTCCCGGCGCTACGCACGTTCAGTTGGTGGCCGAGGAGTCGATTCGTGCCGCGCGAGTGATGGAGTGGGAGGGGTTGAGTGAAGAGGGCGCGCTCGGGCAGATGCGGAAGTCGACCCGTGGCCGGGCCGCCTTTCACAAGAAGTTCTGGAAGGTCGACGTCTGGGACCCGAGGCTCTACGACTTGGTGATCAACACATCGAAGCTGAGTTTCGAGACGGCGGGCAATCTGATCGTCGAAGTGGCGCGGGCCAGTGCGCAAGCGTCGTAGAGGTTCCAGCTGCGGACCGAGTTGATTCGTCGCGTGAACCTAGTCCTCTTCGCCCAATACACCTCGCAGGATCGGCACGGCGTTGTCGATTCGGGCTAGCATGCCGTTGGGCCCCTGGATCTGCAGACCCTCAGCCTCCACGGCGTCGATCGGTCCGACGGCCGCGCGTAGTTGCTGACTGATCTGGTGATCCGGTCCCAGCATGCCGCTCAGCGTCTCGCAGATGCCATCGCGCCAGCGCATGAAGTCGTCGGTGCGCGGGCCGCTGGCCCGCAGAAGTTGGGCTTCGTCGAGGTTGAGACGCAGCAGTTCGGCTCGGTCCATGGTGTCGGCAGTATCTCCGGCTCGCTGTTGGGCGTCCAGCCCACGCGCGGTCGCGACCGCGGTCCAGGTTGCGTTAGCTGGAGCTGCGGCGAACCTCGAGCCCGCTCTCGCGCAACGCGCGCCGTTGGAGGCGCAGGCGGGAGCGATAGCCCGCGTCGCGGACCCCGCTTACGGTGAGGATGAGGGCATCCTCCCCGTCCTTGTAGTAGCGACGCCGGCGGCCAACCTGCTCGAAGCCGTACTTGCTATAGAGCGCACGCGCGGCGGCGTTTGACTCACGGCATTCCAGGCTGACGGCCTCGCAACCGAGTTCGTGAGCTAAGTCGAGTGCGCGCTGGACCAGCGCGTCGCCCAGCCCGCGCTGCTGCCAGTCCGGATCGACGCCGATCGTGACGATGTGCAGCTCGTCGAGCATCGACCAGCAGCCGACGTAGCCCCGCAGGACCGTGCCGGCGTTGGTTGGGACAGCGGACTCGTCCTCCAAGACGTAGTAGCGAGCGAGCCGGTTCTCACGCAGCTCATCGCGGAAGGACGACTCTGCCCAGGAATCGATCGGGCCGAAGGCGGCGAGATCGAGCGCCGCGATGTGCGGCACATCGGTTGCGCGCATAGCGCGGAGAGCAAGCTGCATTGGTGGTCCCTGGGGGCGCTTGGCCCGATCCTTGATACGATCGGGTCTTGTGTTGTTGGGGCTGCGCTGCGCGAGCGTTCCGGCCATCGTTGGCAGGGATTGTGGCTATACTGCTCCAAGCTTAAGGACTGCTACCCCGTAATGTCCGTTCGGCCGAACGAACAAGCGGAGCTGAGAAGGCCTCAGCCCGCGGATCTTGGTTTCCGCAGCGGCGCCCGCAACTTGGGGCGCATCTTCGCCTACGCGAACTCCTATTGGCGCCAACTCAGTTTCGTGCTCTTCGCACTGCTCGCGACGGGGGCCTTCGCGTTGGCGACGCCGTTGCTGCTGGAGTGGGCCGTAGACACGGCGCTCGGCGCCGGAGACGACATTACCTCCGTCGACGTCGATAAGATGCTGATCGTGGTTGCGGCGCTGGCCCTGCTGGGCGCGGCGACGATGCGCGGCGTGTTCCAGTTCGTCCAGGCCTACTTGGCGGAGTGGGTGGGCCAGACGGTTGCTTACGACATCCGCAACACGCTCTACGACCGGCTGCAGAATCTCTCCTTCTCCTATCACGATGAGGCGGAGACGGGCCAGATCATGGCGCGGGCCACGCAAGATGTGGAAGTCCTGCGCATGTTCCTGAATTTCGGCGGCGTGCGGCTGGTCTTCACGCTGGTGCTGATGTTCTCGATCCTCGTGATCATGCTGATCAAGGAGTGGCAGCTGGCGCTCGTCGTGTGGGGCTTCATGGCCCTGATCGGCTGGCGCTCCTACGTTGTTTCCAAGTCGCTGCGGCCGGTCTGGCAGGATGTGCAAGAGGGCCAGGCCCAGCTGGGGACCGTGTTGCAAGAGGCGTTGACCGGCATCCGCGTGGTCAAAGCATTCGCGCGCGAGCCATTCGAAGGACGCAAGTTCGCCAAGCCCGCGCAGTGGCTCTACGAGCGCTCGTTCGAGGCGAGCAAGATTCAAGCGATTAATTCCCCGATCATGACGGGTCTCTGGATGGGGTCGCTCGTGGCGACGATGTGGTGGGGTGGGATCAAGGTGGCGGACGGGGATCTCAGCGTGGGTGCGCTGACCTCGTTTCTGTTCTTTATCCAGCTGCTGCAACTGCCTATCCGGTCGCTGGGCTGGATGGTGATGATGGTGCCGCGGGCGGCGACGTCGGCACAACGTATTTTCGAGATTTTGGACCAGGAGTCAGATGTACAAGAGCGGCCGGGTGCCGTGCGGCCTGCCGATCCCAAGGGCCGGATTCGCTTCACGAACGTCTCCTTCGCCTACGACGAGGATCGCCCCGTCCTAACGAAAGTTGATTTCGAGGCGCGACCGGGTGAGTTGGTGGCGCTGCTGGGCCCGACGGGTTCGGGCAAGACCAGCATCGTCAACCTGATCCCACGCTTTTACGACGTCAGCGGTGGCTCGGTGATGCTGGATGACGCCGACGTGCGTGATCTGACGCTGGAAGGCCTGCGCGGGCAGGTGGCGATCGTGCAGCAAGACGTGTTCCTCTTTGGCGCGACGATTCAAGACAACATCGCTTACGGGCGGCCCGACGCGACCGAGGAAGAGGTGCGGGCGGCGGCACAGCTAGCCCGCATCCACGACCACATCATGACGCTGCCGGAGGGCTACAACACCTGGGTCGGTGAGCGAGGAGCGACGCTGTCGGGCGGGCAGAAGCAGCGCGTGGCGATCGCCCGGGCGCTGTTGATGGATCCGCGCGTGCTGATCTTCGACGACTCAACGTCGAGCGTGGATGCGGCCACCGAGTTCGAAATCCAACAGGCGATGGCGGCCCTGATGCAGGGGCGGACGACGTTCGTCATCGCGCACCGCCTGCGCAGCGTGAGAGACGCCGACCAGATCCTGGTGCTTGATCACGGCGAGATCGTGCAACATGGCAAGCACGCCGAGTTGCTGGCGCAGGGCGGTCTCTACCGCGAGATCTACGATTTGGAGATGCGCGACCAGGAAGAGGCATTCGCCTCGCAGGTCGCGGGTGGTGGGGCAGGTCGCTAATGGGAATGTGGAGCGGCGGAAGCGCCGGAGGCTGGTCGTCGAACATTGGTGGCGGCGGGCATGGACCGCGCAGCGGTCACTGGGGCTCGGCGTGGGGACGCGGCGACGGTTGGGAAGATGAGTACGGAGCGCTTTACAACCCGCGGCTGGCTCGGCGCATGGTGCACTATCTGAGGCCGCACAAACTCTGGGCGACCGTGGGGTTGATCGCGATGATCATCTTCGCCGCGGCCAGCTTCTCGCAGCCATTCATCATCGTGATCGCGCTGCGCGACTTCATCGCGGATGGGGATCTGGGTGGCTTGGCCTGGATCATGGGCCTGTTCGTGGTGCTGGCTGCCGTTGCCTGGCTGGCGGAGTTCGTGCGGCAGTGGGCGATGGCCAAAGTGGGCCACCGCATCCTGCTGACAATGCGCCGTCAGGTTTTCGACCACATGATGTCGCTCTCACAGGGCTTCTACGACGACGCGGAAGTCGGCCGGGTGATGTCGCGGGTGACGTCGGACGTGCAGGTCTTGCAGGAGTTGTTGACGACCGGCGTGCTGACCGTGGTTTCAGACGTACTCGGGCTCATGATCGTGATCGCGCTGCTGCTGGTGATCGATGTGCAGTTGGCGCTGGTCACCTTCGTCGTCTTGCCGTTCCTGCTGGTGGCCATGATCTGGTGGAGCAAGCGTGCGCGCGTCGCCTTCCTGGAGGTGCGCTCCGCGATCGCGGCCGTGAACGGAACACTGAACGAAGATCTCAATGGTGTCCGTGTCGTGCAAAGCGTGGGGCGCCAGGATGAGAACGCGAAGCGGTTCGACGATGTCAACGGCTGGAACCTGCGCGCGACGCGCAGAGCAGGGCTGATGTCGGCCGCGGTGATTCCCGTGGTGGAGGTCATGACGGCGACGGCCACGGCGCTGGTCGTCGTGGTGGCCGGGATTCGGTTGGCGAACGGGAGCCTGGACCCCGCGACGGGCGTGGCGGCCGTGATCGGATTCGCCATCTTCATTCAGCGCTTCTTCGACCCGGTGCGTGACCTGGTCTTGCAGTACACGATGTTCCAGCGCGCGATGGCGGGTGCGGAGCGCATCTTTGAGGTGCTGGACACGGAACCGGAGATCGTCGACAAGCCCGACGCAATCGAGCTGGACGATATCCGTGGCGAGGTCGAGTTCGATCATGTCGGCCTCGAGTACGTGGAAGGGATCCCCGTCCTGCACGACGTGCAGTTGCGCGTGAAGGCCGGTGAGACCGTGGCATTCGTGGGCGAGACCGGGGCAGGGAAGACGTCGATGACGGCGCTCATCAGCCGCGCCTACGACGTTAGCTCCGGCCGGGTGCTAATCGACGGGCACGACGTGCGCGACATTGAACGCCGATCGGTGACGCGGCGGATGGGTGTGGTCCTGCAAGACGCGTTCCTCTACACGGGCAGCGTGAGGGAAAACATTCGTTACGGGCGGCTGGACGCCACCGACGACGAGGTGATGGACGCGGCCAGAGTCGTGGGGGCGCACGAGTGGATCGAGCGGCTTGAGAACGGGTACGACACGTTCCTCAACGAGCGCGGCCAGAATCTTTCGGTGGGGCAGCGGCAGCTGTTGGCCTTCGCGCGGGCGATTCTTTCGAACCCGCGCATTCTGATCCTGGACGAAGCGACGGCCAACGTGGACTCGCAGACGGAAGCGCTGATCCAGCGCGCCATCGCCCGGGTTATGGAGGGGCGAACCTCCTTTGTCATCGCTCACCGCCTGAGCACGATTCGCTCGGTCGACCGGATCATCGTGATGGACCAGGGCCGGATCGTGGAGCAAGGCAGCCACGACGAGTTGCTGGCGAGCGGCGGCTATTACGCCAAGCTCTACGAGATGACCTACGCAGACAGCGAAGAGGCGACGTTCGACGAGGCGGAGGCCCTGGGCGTGCTCGACCGGATGCGGGCGCGTGTACGCGCGGCCGAGGGCCAGCCTGCGTTGGGAACGGCGGGCGCGGTCGCGGGCAGTGGGGACTAGCAGACACCAGGACGGCTGGAGTTGACATAGAACGCCTCCCTTGGGAGGCGTTCTATGCGTCTCCAGGTGAGGCGTTGGGCTGGAACAGGCTGGGCTGGGCCGGGTTGCTGGCGTCGACGCCCAGATGGTCATAGGCGGCGGCGGTCGCGATGCGGCCCCGTGGTGTCCGTTCAAGGAAGCCGAGCTGAAGCAGGAACGGTTCGTACACATCCATCACGGTGTCGGTCTCCTCAGCGATGGAAGCGGCCAGGGTGTCGAGACCGACGGGACCGCCGCCGAAGCGGTGCACGATGGCGCGCAGCAGCTCTCGGTCGCGGTCGTCGAGGCCGAGTTCGTCGATTTGGAGCTGGGACAGCGCAGCGTCGCAGACGGGGGTGGTGATCACACCGTCGGCGCGCACTTGGGCGTAGTCACGCACCCGGCGAAGCAGCCGGTTGGCGATGCGCGGGGTGCCGCGTGAGCGTTGGGCCAGGGTCTCCGCACCGTCGGCGGTGATCTCGATGTCGAGCTTGGCGGCGTTGCGCCGGACCAGGCCGGCGAGCTGCTCCGCGGTGTAGAAGTCGAGCCGATGAACGACGCCGAAGCGGTCGCGCAGGGGTGAGCTGAGCAGGGCGTAGCGCGTCGTGGCAGCGATCAACGTGAACGGTTTGAGCGTGAGACGGAGGGGACGGGCACCGGGCCCCTTACCCATCATGATGTCGAGCGCGAAGTCCTCCATGGCGGGATAGAGCACCTCTTCGACGCCGCGCGGGAGGCGGTGGACTTCGTCGATGAAGAGGACGTCGTGTGGCTGGAGGGCATTGAGGATGGCGGCGAGGTCGCCGGCCCGCCCCAGCGCGGGGCCGGAGGTCGTGCGCAAGCTGACGCCCATCTCGGCCGCCATGATGCGGGCCAAGGTGGTTTTGCCCAGGCCCGGCGGCCCGTGGAAGAGCGCGTGGTCCAGCGGCTCGCCGCGGTTGCGAGCGGCTGTGATCGCGATTTCAAGGGCGTCCTTGATCGCGCTCTGGCCGACGAACTCGTCGAGCCGCGAGGGACGCAGCGAGCGGTCGAGGACATCCTCTTCGCGCTCTGTCGAGGTGACCAGCCGCAGGCTGGAGTCCTCCGGCAGGGTGCGCATGGTGATGTCGTCGTCGTCGGGTGGCGGGGGCTGTTCTTGCTCGTCCGCGGCGTCGACGGCGTCAGGCTCCTGCTCGTTCATAGGGGCACTATACCGCACAAGTGTTCTAATGGATGCGGTGAGGCGCGATGGCGTACCGGGTTAGTCGAGGCGCAGGTAGTAATTGCGCGCCTCCACCGACGCCGGGTGGATGACGGCAGAGGTTGCGAGGTGCAGGGCGATTCGGCGCTCGAGCAAGGCCGCGGTGGCGGCGTCGAGGTCATGGTCGGCGAGGGTGCGTATCGGGCCGAGCCCGGGGTCGGCGGCGACCTTGTCAGGCTCAATCTTGTCCGCCACGAAGACCACCTGCGCCACGGCGGAGAGGGCGGGGCGCGCGCTGGTGTGCCAGTGGATTGCTTCGAGCACGTCCGCGTCCACGACTCCCCATTCAAGCTCGGCCCGCCGCGCGGCGACGGGTCCGTGCAGCAGGATCGGCGCGGCGCGCTCCTCGGGCCCGGGGCTGATGCCGAAACGCTGGGCGAGGTCGAGCAGTTGGTCGTCGGAGTGTGCGCGGTAGAGATCATGGCCCCAGGCAGCCGCCTGTACGCGTCCGATATCGACTTCGTGGATCTGCGCGAGGCGACGCCCTTCGGCGACGACGCGCGCCAGATGGCCACGCAGCCAGTCGGGCAGGGTCTGGGCCTGCTCCCGAAAGAGCACGATCAGGTCGGCGTCTTGCGCTGCGGAAGTTCGCGGACCGTCGCCCGACTGATGTTTTCGTCCGCTGGTGGAAAGCTCGCCGGACATGATCAGCCCTTGGGCGGGTCGCGGGAGACGGGCACGTCGAGGAACTCGGCGACTTGCTTCCCGATGTCGGCGCCCTCAAGCTCCGTGGGGTAGTTGCCCAGGTTGAGATTGGGGAGCTTGGCGCTGTCTTCGTCGTTGATGAAGATCAGGTCGACGACCTCGGTCGTCGAGAGCTTGAAGACAAAGCGGCCCCGCTTCTGCCAGATATGCATGCGGTAGATCTCGTCTAGTTCGAAGGTCCACTTGCGCCGCCAGATCCAGAGCAGTTCCTGGTGGACCCGCGCGATGTCTTCCTTCTTGTCGAAGGTGATGCGCTGCACGTCCCCGCCGAAGACGCCAACGATGGCCCAGCCGACCGCCCCGCCGATGTAGCCGATCAACGCGGCGAAGAGCGCGATGTTCTGGATGTCGCTGCCTTCCGCGCCGCTGACCAGGCCGACGACCACGCCGACGAGGGCCAAGAACGCCCCGAGCACGGTTCCGTAGATCCAGGTGGGAAGGGGCGACCAGAACGTCTTCAGCATCATCGTGTCGGGGTCGGGCCGCTCGATGGTGGCGATTCGAGTATTGGTGATTGGGCGTCTCGCCCGGTCCTCCGTCATCAGCCGAGGCTATCCGTCGGGTGGCGCAAGCGTCTAGCAAGGGGGCGGCCTTCCCGCAGGCCAGGAGCGGAACGCCCTACCATGCCAGTCACGATCCGTGGAGAATGGCTGAATGCCTCGATTGTTGACCCTGCTGCGCGGAGCTGGAGCTGGGCTTGCGCTCGCTCTGGCCTTCCTGCCGGCCGTGCTGCTGGGCAGCAGCGGCGTCGTTTCGCCCGCGGGCGCGCGCGACGCCACCGCCGCCGGTGCGGTCGGCGGCAGCGACTGGGGCGGTGTGGAGCAGGTCCTCAGGCAGCAGGCGCCCGCGGACGATGACGATGTGGCCGGCTGGGTCTGGGGCGTCGGCGGTGGGGCGGCGGGCCTGGCGATCGCTGCGGCGTTGGGCTACAAGTTCTGGCTCGAGCGGCGTCGCTAGCGCGCTCGGGTACGCGGCCAGCTGGGGCGTTAGAGGTCGTAGCGCTTGAAGGCCTCGCCGAAGGGCGGGTCGTCGAGGCGGAACTTGTCGGCGTCGACGTCGCGCTGGGCGGCCAGGTGCACCGCGAGCAACTGCGTTACCACGACCTGCACGATGGGCGCGAGTTGCTCCCCGACGTCGGTGCCGCGGAACTCCGTGGCGCCGTCCGGGCCGGCGACCGGAGCGACCCAGGCGACCGGTGATCCGATATCAAGGCCGAATTGGGCGACGGTGCGAGCGCGTTCCAGCGCGATGTCATCGGCGGCGAAGACGATCATCGGGTCGCCGGTCTGCATCTGTGCCTGCGGCCCGTGCAGAAAGTACTCCAGGCCATAGCCCTTGACGCGCATCCAGGCCGCTTCGTCGATCTTGACGCCGGCTTCCATGGCGCTGGCCTCGTGTGGCCCTGCCCCGACGGCGACGATTGCGCCCGTGTCGGCCCATGCGGCGGCGAGCTCCTGAGCGGCGGCCTCGTGGCCGAGCGCGTCCTGGACTGCGCCGGGGATGGCAGCGAGATCGCCGACCGAACCCGGCGCGATGGCGTCGGCGACGCGGGCGGCGAGCAGGATCGCGGCGGTGTGGGAGACCGTGTAGGGCGCGGCGGTCTCGGGGCTGACGCCGCGCAGAATGACGTCGGCGGGGTTCTCTTTGGCTTCGGTCCCGGCGACCCAGACCGAGGGCACGCCCGCGTCGTGCAGGCGCGCCAGGACATCGCGCGTGACGCCCTTGTTGCCGGTATGGCTGAAGACGAGAGCGGCGTCGCCGGGGCGCAGCTCGGGCCCGTACTGGACGAAGTCGGAGGACTGCCAGGCTTGGGCATCAATGCCGGCCGCGCGCAGCAGCCAGGCCCCGGTCAGCGCCTCGTTGAAGGCCGTGCCAATGCCGGCTGTAAACACGCGCCCGGCTTTGCCAAGGGCTTCTGCGGCCGCGCCGATTGGCTCGTCGGCGTCCACGAGGCGGGCGAGTTCGTCGGGCTGTTTTTGGATCTGGGCGTAGACGTTGTAGGACGTGACGTCGCGGGCCATGGAGTCGCTTCCTCTTGTCGCTGATTCGTCTCGGCGATCGGTTGATCGCGGCTGAACGATACCGAATCGGCGGTGCTGGCGGGCGACGAATCTCGCCGGGGATAGGTTGGACAGCGGGCGGATCGTGCCCGCCGCGACTCAGGAGAAGTCGCTGTTTTCGAGGGCGCGTTGGACCATGGGGCGGCGCTTGCCCTCCGGGGTTTTGAGCGAGTAGCCGGGGTCTTCTTCGCCGCGGCTGGAGAGCGTGTAGAGCGCGTGGGCCCCGCGGATGTGCGGAGTGAAGCCCTGCCCGTCTTGCATCTGGTTGACGGCGAGTTTGATCATGCGCAGCTGGAAGGGGTCGTTCTGAGCGACGCGTTTGGCGTAGGCCAGCGCCTCGTCGTCGAGTTCGGCGCGCGGCACGACGCGGTTGACGAAGCCGAGCTCATGCGCCTCGTCGGGGCCGAGGAAGCGGCTTTCGAAGAGGATCTCCTTCGTCTTGCGCACGCCCAGGTCCCAGGGCACGGAGAAGTACTGGAAGTTGGTGGGCAGGAAGCGGGCGTCGTCGGCGGCGAAGATGATGTCCATGGAGGAGGCGATGATCCAGCCGCCGAAGATGCAGTAGCCCTGCACGGCAGCGATGGTGGGCTTGGGCAGTTCTCGCCAGCGCAGACAGACATCGACGTTGAGGTCCCAGGTGCGCTTGTAGAAGCCGCGCAGGCCCTCTTCGTAGGGGCGTGCTTCGAGGTCGGCTTTCTGTTGGGGCGAACCGAGGTCGTGACCGGCCGAGAAGTGGTCGCCTTCGCCGCGCAGGATGATGGCGCCGACATCGGTGTCTTCGGCGGCGGAGTGGAAGGCGTCGTCCAGTTCTTCGATCAAGCGACGGCTCTGGGCGTTGCGGTGGTCAGGGCGGGCGAGCGTGATCTGGGCGACGCGGTCGTCGATCTCGTAGCGGATGTTGTCGTAGGGCATGGGAGCTCCCCTCGTTGATGGCGGCTGCTCGCCCCGGCGGCGTTTGATGCAGAGAGGCTACAGGCGCAAAGAGACCCCTCTTCGCAGAAGGGCCTCAAGGGTGTCTGGACACCCCGCCAGCACAGGTTGTGTGTCTAGATTTCGAGCAGTTGGGCGACCTTCTCGCGATGGTAGTCGCCGTCGCCCCACATCAGCTCGGCCATTTTCTGGCGCCGGAAGAAGAGCTGGATGATGTATTCCTTGGTGAAGCCGATGCCGCCGTGAATCTGCTGGCCGTGGGCCACGACGCGACGGGTGGCGTCCGAGCACCATGCCTTGGCCATGCTGACCTGGAGGTCGGCGTCGTCCTCTTCCTCGTTCACGGCCCAGGCGGCGCGGTACATGATGAAGCGGGAGCCATCGACGTCGGTCACCATGTCGGCGGCCTTGTGCTGGATCGCCTGGAAGGAGCCGATGGGCCGGCCGAACTGGATGCGCTCCTTGGCGTAGTCGACGCTGATCTCGAAGTCGCGCTGGGCGAGGCCGACGAGGTAGGCGCAATAGGCGACGGTCCAGTAACGCTTGGCGGCGTGCATGACGCCCCAGCCCTGGCCCTCGGGACCGAGCAGGGCGCTGGCTGGCACCTTGACGTTCTCCAGCTTGACTTCGCACTGCTTGTCGGCGGCGATGGTCTTAAGCACGGTGGAGGTGGCGCCGTCCGCCTTGCCGTCGACGAGGAAGAGGGAGATGCCGTCCTCGCCGGAGCTGCCCGGCTCGCGGGCGACCACGATGATCTGGTCCGAGACGTGCGCGTCGGGCACGAACAGCTTGGTGCCGCTGAGCACGTAGTCGCCGCCGTCCTTGGTGGCGGTGGTCTCGACGCCGTCCGCGTCGAAGCGAGCGCTGGGCTCGGTGAAAGCGAGTGTCATGACGAGTTCGCCGCTGGCGACCTTGGGCAGGATCTCGCTCTTCTGCTCGTCGCTGCCAACGGCCTGTACGAGGCCACCGGCCAACACGGTGTTGATGAAGGGTCCGGGCACGAGGGCGCGGCCGAACTCTTCGAGCAGCACGCAGAGGTCCAGGAAGGTCATCCCGGTGCCGCCGTGCTCCTCGTCGATGATCAGGCCCTGCCAACCCTGGCCGGCCATGCCCTGCCAGAGTTCGTCGGTGTAGCCGCGCTCGTCTTCTTCCATGTCGCGGACCAGCTTCTCCGGGCATTCCTTTTCCAGGAAGTCACGGGCGAAGTTTTTGAGCATTTCCTGCTCTTCGGAGAGTCCGAGATCCATTTGGCTAACTCCCTCACCGGGATGCGATGGGCGCATTTCCTCTTTGGTCGCTCGTGGAAGCTCGCTCCCAGAGAGCGGATCGGAGGCTATCCCAACGGCCGGACTGTGACCACCCCCGTCAGATCTGAATTGCTAGCCCACCGACACCTGGTGGCGAGGCTTGATCCGCACCACGACGCCTTCGACGTTCTCGGACTTGGTGGGGTATTCGTCGGCTTGCCAGTACTGGGGGGTGAGTTCGTCGAGCAGCGACCAGTCATTGCCCACAGGCTCGACCTCGGCGCGGCCGCGCAGTTCCACGTAGCGGTACGGGTTGGTGATGTCGTGGGAGCTGACCGAGACGGCCGGTTGTCGCGCGAGGTTGCGCACCTTGCGCGTGCCGGCGGTCGTCCAGAAGACGACATCGTCGCCGTCGTGCTTGATCCAGACGATGCTGGACTGCGGCGAGCCATTGGGGTTGATCGTGGCGATGTGGCCGAAGTGCGGCGCTGCGAGCAGGTCGCTGATGTCGGCCGGGTGTTCCGCCGCGGGCGGCAGGTCATCGGTGTTGTGGGGGGACGCCTTGGTCACCCTGAAGCGGACGAGCAGGCCCTCGGCGTCATCGCTCTTGTAGGGGTATTCAGGTTGGTTCATGTACTCCTGGGTGCGGGCGTCGACGAAGTCGTAGTCGTCGCGGGGTTCGAGCTTGGCCCGGCCACGCAACTCGATGTAGCGGTAGGGGTTGTTCTCGTCGCGAATGGTCATCGCGACGCGGGACTCGCGGGCCATGTTCTTGGCCTTGCGGTAGGTCGCGTCGGTGGCGAAGAGGATGTCGTCGCCGTCACGCACGATCCAGATCGGGGACGACTGCGGACCGCCGTCCTTGTTGACGGTGACGAGGTGGGCGAAGTGCGGCGCGCCGATGAGGTTGTGGTACTCAGCGGGGATGGCGGTCATGGGACGACTTTCTGGCTAGGCCGGCGGGGCCATGACGACGACATGCTCGGGAGTGAAGCGCACAACGACGCGGTGCTCCGAGTCGCCGGGGAACTGTCCCTCCCCCACGTACAGCTCGTACAGCCGGGGAGGCAGTTCCTTGTCCGGATCGGGCTCGATCGTGACGGGACCACGCAACTCCATGTAGCGGAATGGATTGTCGGGATCGACGATCGAGAGCGCGATCATGGGGGTGCGTCGCATGTTCTTGGTTTTGCGGCGTTCCTCAGTCGTGCTGAAGATGATCGTGCCACCCTCGCGCAGCAGCCAGATCGGCGAGACCTGCGGGGAGCCGTCCTTGTTCGTGGTGGCCACGTGCGCCAGGTGCGGCGCGCCGATCAAGTCGGCGTGTGACTCGGGAATCTCAGCCATCGCGTCGTTCCTTTTCTTTTAGCCCTAGCGGGAGAGCATCGACGAGTAGCCACCGAAGGATGCCGTGGTGGCGTCGGCGTGCTGCTCGACGTGCACGTTGACGCAGGCGGGCAGACCGCTGGCGGCGGCACGCTCGATCGCGGGGCGGATGTCCGAAGCCTTGGTGACCAGCTCACCGTGGCCGCCCAGCGCCTCGACGACCTTCTCGTAGTGCTGTCCGAAGCCCAGCGTGCGACCGGGCGTGTCGTTGGAGCTGGAGGTCCAGCCACCGTTGTTGTTGACCACGGCGATGATCGGCAGGTCGTGGCGCACCATGGTGTCGAACTCCTGCACGTTCATCAGGAAGGAGCCGTCGCCGACGAAGGCGATCACCTGTCGCTCCGGGGCGGCGGCCTTGGCACCCATCGCGTGTGGGATGCCGACGCCCATGCAGCCGTTGGGCCCGGGATTGAGCCGGCCACCCTCCACGAAGGAGGGGATCCACTGGCGGGCGAAGGCGAGCGTGGCGTTGCCGTCGACGGAGATAATGGCGTCGCGGTCCATGAACTTGACGACCTCGTTGGCGACGCGCAGCGGGTGGATCGGGTCGGTGTCGGACTCGGCGATGGCGAGCGAGGTTGCGCGGCGGTCGGAGTCGGCCTCCTGGAGTTGCGCCGCCCAGTCGGTCGGGCCGCTCAGACCCTGTTGCTTGGCCTCGGCTGTGAGCTGGCCCAGCGCCACTTTGGCGTCGGCCACGATACCGATGTCGGCGGGACGGTTGTGGCCGATCTGGGTGCCGTCGATGTCGACGTGGATCACTTTGAGGTCGGCGCTCCAGCGCGGGGGGTGGCCACTGGAGATGATGAAGTTGAAGCGCGTGCCCACGACGAGCGCGACGTCGGCCTCGCGGAAGGCCTTGCCGCGCGCGGCGATGAAGGACATCTCGTGGTCTTCGGGGACGACGCCGCGGCCCTGGGGGGTTGTGTAGAAAGGGATCTTGGCGGCGTCGATGAACTCGCGCAGCTCGGGCGCGGCGTTGGACCAGAAGACGCCGGAGCCGGTCACCACGATCGGACGCTTGGCCTTGCCCAGCATGTCGATGGCACGCTTGACGGCGTCATGGTCGGCGCGGGGGCGGGCACGTTCGCCGCCCGTGGACGGGAAATAGACTTTCTCGTCGTCGGCGGTCTTGTAGAGGGTGTCGCCGGGAAGGTCGAGGTAGGTGGGCCCGGGCTTGCCCTGCTGGGAGTTGCGGTAGGCCATATTGAAGTACTCGGGCATGCGCTCGGCGGAGGTGACGCGGGAGGCCCAGCGCGTGACCGGCTTGGCCATCGCGAGTTGGTCGTACTCCTGGAAGGCGTCCGTGTCGAAGGAGGGGAATCCAGCGGCCCCGCCCAGCGCGACCAGCGGGACGCAGTCGAGGTAGGCGTTGGCGATGCCGGTCAGCAGGTTGGTGGTGGCCGGGCCTGAGGCGGCCATGCAGACGCCGGGCTTGCGCTTGACGCGGGCGTAGCCGTGGGCGGCCATGGCGGCACCCTGCTCGTGACGGCAGTCGATCGTGCGGATGCCCTGGTCGGCGGCGAAGCCGGCCGCCTCAATAATGGGGCCGCCCATGATGTAGAAGAGGTCCTCGACGCCTTCGTCGCGGATCTGTTTGGCGAGGAGTTCGGCTCCCCTGCGGTCAGTCATTGCTGTCGTTCCTTCCCTGCCGGGCGCGGGGCGAGCCACGCGGCGTTTTCTCGTCTCGCTGCACGGGGCCCGCTGGAGCGCGGGGCCGCTGGCGTAGTGCGCCACTAATCCTCGTAGCGGTAAAGAGTGGGGCGGCCTTCCATATGGGGGCCGATCTTACCCATCTCCTTCATGGCCTCGGAGCTGCCGTGGGCGTCGAGTGCTTCCTGGCTGGCCCAGCTCTCGACGAGGACGAACTGGTTGGGGTCGTCGACGCTTTGGAAGAGGTCGTACATCTCGCAGCCTTCATCACGGCCTTTGACGGCGGCG
Organism: Dehalococcoidia bacterium; assembly: GCA_963577225.1. GTDB lineage: Bacteria > Chloroflexota > Dehalococcoidia > Bin125 > Bin125 > JAPUIR01. The sequence goes on from CAUYZA010000014.1 coordinate 16,496, forward strand.
ATGCCGCCCTGGGCGGCGGCCTTGAAGGCGTCGGCTTCGCCGTCTTTGGCCTGGAACAGCACGGTCAGGCGTTTCGACATTGGGGGGGGCCTCCTGGGGTTGGACGCGGAATGGCGTCGGCCGTTTTTGCGGTTCAGTGCCTCGCGTCGCGCGGGGCCGCCGCATGATAGCGGCAGGCTGGGGCGGGATGTCGAAGGGCAGTGTGTCAAATAAACTTGACATGATGACAAGGCTCCTTGACACTCCCGCAATCAACAAGAAGCTGACTGGGAGAGCTCGATGACTACCATCAAAACGATTCTGGACCCGCGCGAATGGATCTGGACCGGCGACCGCGCGTATCGACGCGACGTGGCGTTATGGATGGCGGCATACGCGGCGGTCCTCATCCCGGTCATCTTCGTCATGAATGCGAATCAGGAGGCCGACTGGCGCTGGGCGATTGCCTGGCTGCCGATCGTTCCCTGCATCCTGCTGGTGACGGCGCGGCTGCGCTTCTACCGGCGCTTGGACGAGCGGGAGAAGACGATCGCGCTGGAGTCACTGGCCTTTGCCTTCGGAGCGACCGCCTTATTGACCTTCGGCTACGGCTTCCTCCAGGCCGCGGGCGCGCCCAACATTTCGTGGTTCATGGTCTGGCCGCTGATGGCGGTGTTGTGGCTCCTGGGTGGCCAGTTTGCCAAGCGGCGCTATGAATGAAAAACACGCTGCGGGCGTTGCGCGCTGATCGTGGCTGGTCGCAGAAGGAGCTGGGCGAGCATCTCTCCGTCTCGCGTCAGACGGTGAACGCGATCGAGAGGGGCAAGTACGACCCGTCGCTGCCGCTGGCGTTCAAGATCGCGGGCCTGTTCGGGCAGGCGATCGAGGAGATCTTCGACGCCGAGGGGATCGAGGTCACGGCGTGAGCAGGTTGGCGACGGTTTCGTAGAGCGGCTCGCCCGGCTCGATGGCGGCGGCGGCGTTGATGTCGGTGATCGCCCTGTCGGCCTGATCGGGAGTTAGCCAAAAGCGGGCCAGGCCCCGCAGGAAGAGCGCGGGGGCGAGGTCCGGTCGCAGCGCGAGGGCGTCGTCGCTGGTGCGGATCAAAGTTTCGGCGACGACGGTCTCCCAGCCGTCTGCGGGGGTGCCGGCGGTGACGGGGCCGTAGAGATCGAGCAGATCGAAGGGCAAGATCGAGCGCAGCGAGGCGACGGCTGCCTGGAACTGGCCCGCGTAGAGATGGGTCAGGAGCGGATAGATCTCTCCTGCAGCGGCCTCGCGTTCCGCCGCGCGTGCGCGGATCAAGATGGCGTTCCACTCGATCGTGGCGTTGCCCGGGGCGAGCCGCGCGGCGAGGTCGATCGCGTCGATGGCGTCGAGCCAGAGGTTGGCCGCCGCCAAATCGATGGCGAAGTCGACGGCCGCTCGGGCTGGTTCGAGGGCGCTGGGAGCAAGCTCCGACAGAGGCGCCACGACGAGGTGGTCGCCGTCCCAGCGGGCGATCTGGAACCCGGTTTCGCGCACGCCGCAGGCGTAGCAGAAGACGTAGGCGTTGGTGTCATCGAGTCGGACTTCGGGCACACCGTCTGCGTCGTAGTCGATCAGTTGCATTGCGGCGCCGGGGAGGGCGGAGGACCAGGACAGCTCGATCGAGAGGGCGTTCGGTCCGGCGTCGTTCGGGTTCCAGCGGATGAGGTCCGCGCCGTGCCCGTGCGCGCCGACCGCTCCGTGGCGCAGGAACCACTTTTCCTCACCCCAAGAGGCTTCTTTGGGATTGAAGGGCTGCACGATCCTGGGGGAGACGAGGCCGTCTCCTGGGTTGAAGGTGAGCGAGGCTCGGGCGATGACTCGATTCTCCTCGACCTCGAAGATGGCAGCGACGTGTCCGCTGGCGGGAGCCTGGCCGATGCTGTAGGCCATCCGGAGGCCCGGGATGTCCGGTTCGATCGTGATGGGGAAGACCGCGAACTCATCGTGCTGCGGGTAGCGCAGCCTGAGGAACGCGTCGAGTTGGGTGGGGGCTTCGAGCGGGAGGTTGGAGTCCTCGACGCCGCCGGCGCCGTCGGTCTGTTCCGTTGCGGCGGGATGTTCGGCGCTGGCTTGGTGGACGGGCTCGCTAGGGGCGACTTCGGCGTCACCTTCTGCCGGCGCGGGGTCGCTCTGGGACTGGGCGATTGTCTGTTCGGCGGCCTGGGTGGCGGCCAGTCGCTCTTCGGGCGAATCGCGGAAGGGGCTAGCGTCGGACTCGCAGGCCAGCAGAAGTGGCAAGAGCAGGAAGGCAAGCGCGATGAAGGCGTGTTTCGGCATCGTGTCAACAAGACGCCCACCTGTGCCACCAGGTTCCTCATAGGGTAGTTCAGCGGGGACGTCCGCTACGCTGCGGCTCCCGTTTACGAGCGGCACACCAGATGGCCAGAGGTGGCCACGACGCGAAGGCGGGCAGGCAGGCAGCACATGCTGGAATTGCTCTCGATGGCGGGCAAGCACGTCATCATCACCGGCGCGGGGCGGGGGCTGGGCAAGCAGATGGCGCTGGCCCTGGCCGACGCCGGGGCCGACATCGTCTGTGCCGCGCGTACGCCGGAGCAGATCGAGGAGACGGCCGAAGAGATCCGTGAACGCGGGCGACGGGCGCTCGCGATCCCTACGGACGTGTCGCAGTCGGATCAGGTGGACGCGCTGGTGCAGAGCGCGATCGATGCGTGGGGCCGCGTGGATGTGATGATCGCGAACGCGGGTGGGGGCGGGAAGGCCGCCCTGAAGGACGTCAGCGAGATCACGAACGAGGACTGGTACGACACGATCGACATCAACTTTTCGAGCGCGTTCTTCTGCTCGCGCGCGATCGTGCCGCACTTCCGCGAGCAGGGAGGAGGGGTGATCATCAACGTCGCTTCCGGCACGGGCATGCGCGGGGATCCGCGGCTCTTGGTCTACGGCTCTTCGAAGGCCGGCGTGGTGACGTTGACGATGTCGGTCGCGAACCAGGTCGCGAAAGACAACATTCGCGTCAACGCGATCGTGCCGGGCTTCGTCTTGCAAAAGTACCTCGACAGCGACGAGGAGATCAGCGCGACACGCGGTCGGGGCCGCTTCATCCCGGCCGGGCGGGTAGGCGAGGCCTGGGAGTTAGGCCCGCTGGCGCTGTATCTGGCCTCCGACGCGTCGCGCTACGTGACCGGCGAGGCGTTCGTGATCGATGGTGGCGGCCTGGCGGGGGGGATTGCCCCGTCGGGCTGGGACGTGATGGCCCCATCTGGCACCGGGGTTGGCGGATTGGGGCGCTGACGATGCCGGACCAGACGGGACCACAGAATCCTCTGCCGCCGCCGGCGGTCGCTCCCGGCAGGCTGCGCGGCTTCGATCTGACCGGGCGACGCGTGATCGTCTACGGGGCGGAGTCCTCGATTGGTAGATCGATCGTCGAGGGTTGCCGCGAGGCGGGAGCGACGGTGGGCGTTGCCTCGGCGGGCGCGGGTGGGGAAGCGCTGTTCGCGCTGAAAAAGGCGGCGGCTGGCGGGCCGTCGGAGGCGGTCGATTTGTCGAACGGGACCAACGTGCGGGTGGCCACGCGCAAGCTGGCCAAGGAGTTGGGCGGCTTGGACGCGGCCGTGGTCGTGCCGGGCGTGTACCTCGCCTCGCCTTTGGGCAAAACGTCGGAGGCCGACTTCGACGCTGTTGTGGCAGGCAATCTTGCGGCGACCTACAACGCGTTCCGCAGCGCGGCCAAGGAGCTCGCGAAGACCGACATGGGGCGGCTGCTGGTCGTGCTCTCGGGCCCCGCGTTGCGCGGGCTGCCGAACCTGAGCGCGTACGGCGCCGCGCAGGCGGGGGTGATGGGCCTGGTGCGCTCGGTGTCGCAGGAGTTGGGCGCGGATGGGGTCACGGCGAATGCGATCGTGACGGGCTGGCTGACGGACACCCCTGGTCGCGGCCCGGACGAGATCAACGAGAACCTGCTGCAGCGCTATATCCCGATGCGTCGTTTCGGGGAGCCGGCCGACGTGGCGTTGTTGGCTGTCTATCTCTTGTCGCCGGCGAGTGGGTACGTCAACGGACAGGCGATCAATGTCGACGGTGGGGTGTTCAAACATCTCTGATCCCAACGAGCCACCTGAGCCTGGCACCAGCGCGAATTGGAGCGAGGAGGATTCGACGCTCTACCGGCGTCTGGCCTCTATCGCGGTGCCCGATCGGGCGGACCAGCTCGCCACCCTGATTTGCCTGATCCCGTTCGGCCCTGACGAGGAGTTCCGCGTGGTGGAGTTGGGTAGCGGCGAAGGCCGGCTGGCGTGGTCGGTCTTGGAGGCGTTTCCGCGGGCGCTCGTCGACGCATTGGACGGCTCCGAATCGATGCGGCAGGAGACGCGCGCTCGCACACAAGCGTTCGCGCAGCGGATCGATGTATCCGACTTCGACCTGCGAGCGGACGACTGGCTAGGCCATCTTGATGGGGTCGATGTCGTGATGGCGTCGCTTTCGGTGCATCACCTCGACGGAGCGGGCAAGCAACTGTTGTTTCGCGAGGCGGCGAGCCGCATGAGCGAGCGCGGGTCGATCCTCCTGGCCGACGTGGTGGATCCGCCCAACCCGATCGTGGGTGCGCTATTCGCGGATGCCTACGATGTCGCGACGGAGCGGCAGTCGATTGAGGAGACGAGCGCGCGAGGCGCGTTCGAGGCGTTCGAGCGCGACAAGTGGAACATCTTTCGCTACCCGGAGGAGGGGGAAATCCCCTCGCCGCTGTTCGACCAGCTCGAGTGGTTACGGGCTGCCGGGTACGCGAGCGTGGCACCCGTTTGGCAGCACGCGGTGCACGCGATCTAAGTGGGTTATAAGGAACCGATGGACGCTTCACGCCAGGTCGCTCGTGGAAAGCTCGCTCCGGGCAGCGTCGACGCTAGACTGTCGTTCGCCGAGGCGTTGGTCATCGCCCGCGAGGCGCTGGCTTCCGCGCCGACGGATTGAATTCGCAAATGCTGGCCGCCGCGCGCGGCCTCTGGAAGGACTCCCTATGCCCCCAG
>CAUYZA010000015.1:0-21180 GCA_963577225.1 Dehalococcoidia bacterium
CGCCGTCGTCACGGAGCGCGTGCGCGGCGCCGGTGCGGTGATCGCCGGGAAACTCGTGCTCTCGGAGTTCGCCATCGGCGCACCGGACGACGCCAAGCCGTTTCCGATCCCCCGTAATCCGTGGGCCGCCGACCACACCCCGGGCGGTTCGTCGGCTGGGACAGGGATCGCGGTGGCCACAGGGATGGTGCTCGGGGGGCTGGGGACCGACACCGGCGGCTCGGTGCGCGGCCCCGCCTCGTTTTGCGGACACACTGGACTCAAGGTCAGCTTCGGCCGGGTGCCAAAGTGGGGCTGCGTTCCCCTCGGCTATAGCCTCGACTCGATCGGTCCGATGGCGCGGTCGGCCTGGGACTGCGCCGCGATCCTGAACGTGATCGCGGGCGCTGACGCGCGCGACATCAACGCGGCCGCAACGCCGGTGGAGGACTATCTCGCGGGTATCGACGCCGGCATCGCCGACCTCCAAGTCGGCGTGCCGACCGAGTACTTCTTCGACCACGCAAAGCTGGAGCCCGCTCAAAAGGTCGCGGTCGAAGCGGTCATTGCGCGGCTCGACGAGCTCGGCGCGGACGTCCGCGAGGTGAGCTTGCCCCATTCGGACCTGGCGAAGGAGGCCAATACGCTGACGCTCCTGGCTGAGGCGCTGTCGTACCACCGATTGGACATGGCGAGCGAACGTTGGACGGACTATGGCGCGAACACGCGGCAGATCATCGGGCAGGCCGCGCTCTTCTCCGCCGCGGATTACGTGCAGGCGCAGCGCTTCCGCACGTGGTACGCGCGCGAGGCGGCGCGCGTAATGACCGAGGTCGACGTACTCGTGACACCAACCAGCCCTGGGCCTGCTCCCCTGGCCTCGGAGCAGGGGGATCCGGCTCGGCGCTTGACGCACCCGAGCTTTACGGGTCCGTTCAACCTTCTCGGATACCCGGCACTGGCCCTCCCCGCCGGGTTCTCCGAGGACGGCCTGCCGCTCTCCGCGCAGATCGTGGGCGCGCCATTCTCGGAGGCTACCGTGCTACGTGCAGCCCGCGCCTACCAGTCCACGACCGATTGGCACCTGCAAGTGCCACCGATCGTGGAAGCGGACGGGGCCGGCTAGCTGCCAAGTCTGGTCGGCCGCACAGCCTCTGGCGGGAACCGGAGATGGGCGTTGGGGAGAACCCAGCCTCGAACGGGCACGATCAGTTCATCGTGCCTTGCGTAGATCCCGAGCGAGACGAAGGGCTGTCGCCTAGCCGTGGCCCCTCTGTGAGGATCCGGACCGGACCCAACTGGCTCATTCGAGCTCCGAGCTCTCCACCCCTGCGACGTTCGTCGCGAAGTCGATACCTTCGTAGCCGTTGTTCGCCACTTCAGCGATCGTCCTCACGTACTTCGGCGCCCCACCGTTGTAGACGAGATAGCGGGTCGTCCCTTCACCGTGGCCCTCCACGTTGGAGTTGTACCCGGTGAACCAGCTCTTAGCTTTGCGCATGAGCACCTTGCTGTACATCTGCTCGACGTGCTCGGTCCAGTCTGCTTCCGACTCCGCCGTGGCCTCGATGCGTGTGTGGCCATGCTCCCAGGCGTACTCCAGCAGCCCCGTCAGCCAACCCACGCCCGATTCGATGCCGCGCGGGTAGTTGGTGGACGCAGACCCACTCTGGGGACCGGCCACCATCACCATGTTGGGGAAGTCGTGCACCAACATCCCGAGATGGGTCTGCGGGCCATCCTGCCACTTGTCCCGCAGGGTCAGGCCCCCCACGCCGCGAATATCGATCCGGTCGTAGGCGCCGGTGATCGCGTCGAACCCGGTCGCGAAGACGATCACGTCCAGCTCATACTCGCGGTCGATCGTCTGGATACCGGCGGGGGTGATCCGTTCGATCGGGGTCTCACTGAGATCGACCAACTCCACGTTGTCGCGGTTGTACACCTCGAAGTAGTGCGTCTCCATGGGCACACGCTGCACACCGAAGCCGTGGTCACGCGGGATTAGTTTCTCGGCGACTTCCGGGTCGTGCACGCGCCGTCGGATTCGGTCCGCGATGTACTCGGAGAACTCGGCGTTCGCCTCCTCATCGACGAAGATCTCGACGAAATTACGCAGCCAGATGGCGAAGCCGGGCGTGTCGTAGAGATCATCCCACAGCCGGAGCCGCTCCTCGCGAGAGACGTTGTAGAAGCCGCGCCGATCGGGTTCGTGCTCGAAGCCGCCCGGCGAACGGGCACACGTCGCAAAGATCTCGTCGTAGCGGGCGCGGATGTCCGCCATCTCCACGTCGGAGATGGGTCCATTGTTGAGCGGCGCGCTCCAGTTCGGCCGGCGCTGAAACACCTTGAGTTCTCCCACCTGGTCGGCGATCTCCGCAATCACCTGGATGCCAGTCGCGCCGGTCCCGATTACGCCCACCCGCTTGCCGACTAGTTCCACGGGCTCATGGGGCCAATCAAACGTATGAAAGGCTTGCCCGCGAAAGGTGTCGGCGCCATCGATCTTGGGAGGTGTCGGGATCGAGAGCAGTCCCATCGCCGCCACGACGAAGCGGGCGGTGAGTTCCTCGCCGTTGGCCAGCGTGAGTACCCAAAGATGGTCGGCTTCGTCGAAGCGCATCCGCTCCACCCGGCAGTTGAAGCGCATGTGCCGGCGCAGATCGAACTTGTCGGCCACGTAGTTCAGGTAGCGAAGGTTCTCCGGTTGGCCAGAGAAGCGTTCCTTCCAGTGCCACTCGTCCAGAAGCTCTTTGGAGAATGAGTAGCCGTAGGTGTAGCTCTCCGAGTCGAAGCGCGCGCCGGGGTAGCGATTTCCGTACCAGGTGCCACCCAGATCGTGCGCCCCCTCCAGCACTATCGCCTTCACGCCGAGGTCGGTCAGGGTCTTGATCTGGTAGATGCCAGCGACGCCCGCCCCGATCACGATCGCGTCGTACTGGGGCGTGGTCGCCCCCACCGCCGCACTGGCCTCGAGAACCGCCTGATCCGTCATCGGTGATACCCCAATCGTCAGCCTGTCGCTCCGCGCATCATAGACCGACCTGCCGTCGGCTTCCCCACACAGGCGGACCTCGACGGTACCGCCCCCCTTTCGGGGTTGATTCAGGCCGCGACTGGATTCGTCCCCCCAAGATGTGCTCATCGTGCGGATCGAGCCGCGCCGCGAGGCAACCTAACCCTGCCCCGGTCGTCTTCACCACCCCTTCATCTCAATCTGCGACCATTCTCCAGGGAGGCTGACGCCCCCGGGAGCGATTCGATGCGACTCCTCGTCGTCGAAGACGAGCCCGACATCGCCGACTTTGTCGCCCGTGGCCTGCGTGAAGCGGGCTACGCCGTCGACGTCATGGCTGATGGCGACGCAGCGCTCGACTGTCTCGCGCTCACGAGCTTTGACTGCGTCGTGTTGGACGTCATGCTGCCACGCCGCGACGGACTGCAGGTCTGTCGCACCATGCGCGCACAGGGCCTCGCCACGCCGGTCCTGATGCTCACCGCCCGCGACGCCATCGATGAGCGCGTCGCCGGGCTCGAGGCCGGCGCCGACGATTACCTCGTCAAGCCGTTCGCCTTCGCCGAGTTGCTCGCCCGCGTCCGCGCGCTGCTGCGGCGTCCGCCCGAGCTCGACGACCCCGTGTTCATCGTCGGCGACCTCCGCCTCAACCGCGCCGCCCGTCGCTGCACGCGCGCCGGCACCACGATTGATCTCACCGCGCGCGAGTACGCCATCCTCGAATGCTTCGCCCGCCACCCCGGCCAAGTCCTCTCCCGCGATGCCATCGCCGACAGCGTCTGGGACTACCGCTACGAGGCCGGCTCGAACGTCATCGACGTCCACATCCGCAACCTGCGCCGCAAGCTGGACGCCCCCATTCAGCCCCTCCGCGCCACAGCCTGATCGAAACGGTGCGCGGCGCCGGCTACCGCCTCAACGACCAGTCGGATTGATACCCGCGCGCATCGGCCTCAGCCACACGATCCAACGCCTCTGGCCCCAGCGCTCGTTTCGCGCGCGCGTCACACTCTGGTACGTTGCCTTCGTCGCCGTCCTGCTCGTCGCGCTCGCGCTCTCCGTCTACTTCATCGTGCGCAACACGCTCAACGAGTCGCTGAACGAAAGCCTCGACCAACGACTCGCCGACGCTCGCACCAGCCTCCGCATCGCAGACGGGCAGCCCGCGCTGGATCAGGACGGTCCCCCACGCGCGGACGACGACAGCTTCACGCGCCTCATCGCCCCGAACGGCGCCATCCTCGACAGCAGCACGACCATCGGCGCGCGCCTCCCCATCGACGTTCCACGCCTCGCTCGCGCTATCGACGGTCGATCGAGCCACTATGACCTGCCCAGCGGCGACGAGCCCTACCGCGTCGTGATCATTCCCATCCGCGAGGGAGACCGCGTCATCGGCGCGCTCGAAACCGGCGTCAGCCGCAGCGACACCGACGAAGCCCTCGACACACTGCTCCTCGTCCTCGTCCTCGCCGTCCCCGCCACCATCCTCGTCGCCGGCGGCGGTGGCGGCGATGACGATCAGCCCATCACCGGCAGCGCCTACGACGACGCCGTCGCCGCCGCCCTCGCGCACACCGGCGGCGGCACCGTGACCGAAACCGAGCTCGGCGACGGCGGCGCCGCCTGCGAAGTCGAAATCCGGCTCGACGACGGCCGCGAGGTTGAAGTCGAACTCGACGCCGACTTCAACGTGATCGGCTCCGCCGATGATGACGACGGTCCTGGCGGCGAGGACGACGACGACGAACATGCCGACGACGGAGCCGGTGACGACGATTAGCCTGCCCTGGGGGCTCGACTACTAGATCGCAGCCGGAGCCCGGCGAGTACGTGGCGCCAGCCACCCCAGTCCCTGGTTCTCCGCACCCCGGCTGAGCACGAATCCGCTTGTCTCATCGAGCCTCGTGCCGACACTGCGGTCTCATGCGCCGGCTGCACTAGATCGCGCCGCCGACCCGCCAGCCCAACACGATCCTCGCCTCGCATCCCGCCATGCACGCGGCCGAGGGAGAGCTTTGGCGCTGTACGAGCGCCTCTCTGATGGGAAGCCCGGTCTGCTGGGGGCGATGATCGCGCGGGCTGAGGCGCAGGTGATGCGGGTGGCCTGCATTTATGCGCTGCTGGACCAGTCGGCTGTCGTGCAAGCCGAACACCTGTTGGCGGCGTTCGCATTTTGGGACTATGCGGAGACATCGGCGCGCTACATCTTCGGCGACGCGCTCGGTGACCCGGTGGCCGACCCAGTCCTGCGCGCGCTGCGCCAGTCGCCCGATGGCCTGACCCGGACGCAGATCCGGGACGTGCTGGGGCGGCATGAGAACGGCGCCGCGATCGACCGAGCCCTCGCGCTTCTGGGGGTTCAAGGACTGGCGACGCTCTCCACGGAAGAAACCGGCGGGCGTCCCCGTGAGCGCTGGACTGCAACCAAAGCGTCCGAAGCGACCAAACACGGGAGGGGAACGGAACTTTCGTCGCTTCCGTCGCTTTCGTCCCCTGCCGCGAGCTACGTGGAGGCCGGGCAGGCCATTCTGGCAGAACTCCCGCCCACGGTCGGGCAGCCGCCGGGCCCGGACACGCCAGGGCGGGTGTTCGACCCCTGTCAGGAATGCGGAACAGACGTCACCGCCTACCTACCAAATGGCACGCCGGTGTGTGACCGGCATAACCAGCCACCAGCGGGGGACGTGCCGGGCGGCGGCGACGCCCCAGCCGCGTGCCCCGATTGCCACACCCCTCTCGCTGAAGAAGGGAGGTGCCGGGCGTGTGACTACGCCCGGTGTCGCGAGTGCGGAACGCGAACGACCTCGGCTCTGGCGACACATTGTGGCCGCTGCCACGTGAAACCCACCGAGACGAAAGCCGACAGCTCTTGATAGGGCGGGCCATGTACGCCAACGTGATCCGCGCTCACGCAGGAGGGACCCATGACCGGCACGGCTCGCAGTCGCGGGCGACGCTCCTGGGAGATCCGTTTCGACGCCGGCCGCGACCCGCTCACCCAGCGGCGTCGCTTCCATTCCCGCAGCATCCGCGGCAGCAGACGCGGACAGTGTCGGGACTGTGGCGTGCAGACCAGCTCGGCGCTCACGATCTACTGCCCGCGATGCCGAGTCAATCCGCGAGCACGGGCAGACGCCGGCCGAACACAGACTTGATCGAGCGCCCCTGGCCACGGCAACGTGACGCACTGATGCAAGGAGGAATTCTCTATGACCGGCACGATCCGGAAGCGCGGGAAGCGTTCATGGGAAGCGCGCTTCGACGTGGGCCGCGACCACACCACCGGCCAGCGGCGCTTCGAGTACCGCACGATCCAAGGGACGAAAGCAGAGGCGCAGCGCGCCCTCAGGGAGGCGCTGCACCGGCGGGACAACGGCACCGACGTGCGGCCAGCCCGCATCACAGTGAGCGACTTCCTGAACCGGTGGCTGTCTGACCACGCGGCCGTGCACGTCGCGCCTGCCACCCTTACGCGCTATCAGCAGATTGTGGGGCGCCTCGTCCCCCTCCTCGGTGCGCTCCGGCTGCAGGAGTTGCGCCCTGCGCACATCCAGGAGGCATACACGCGCCTCCACGACGATGGACTCGCTCCACGCACCGTGCTGCACCATCACCGGGTGCTCCGGACGGCCCTGCAGCAGACCGTCCGCTGGCAGTTGCTCAGCCGCAACCCGACAGACGCCGTCACACCCCCACGGCCCCACGACCGGGAGATGCGCGCCCTGCGACCGGAGGAGGTTCGGCTCCTGCTGGTGGCGTGCGAAGACCCCGACCTACGGGCCGTGATTCACGCCGCGATCGCCACGGGCCTGCGCCTGGGCGAGCTGCTCGGGCTGCGCTGGTCGGACCTCAACCTCGACGGTGGGACAGCCGCGATCGCGCGGGCCGCCCAATACCTGCCAGCCACCGGCGTCACGCTGCGCCCACCCAAGACCGATCGCGGGCGCCGCACGATCGCCTGCTCCGACGACACGCTGCACACCCTCCGCGACCACCGCACCCGCCAGATCAAGCGCCGGCTCGCTCTCGGGTCCGTCTACCAGGACCAGGACCTGGTCTTCCCTGCCGCTGACGGCGCCCTGCAGCCGCCGTACCGCGTCTCGCAAGCCTTCCACCGACTAGTGGCGTCGACCGATCTCGGCGCCGTCCGCTTCCACGATCTTCGGCATACGGCGGCGACACTGATGTTGCGGGCCGGCGTGCCGACGAAGATCGTCAGCACGCGCCTCGGCCACGCCACCGCAAGTCTGACCTTGGACACCTACAGCCACGTCACCGTGGACATGCAACGCGACGCTGCGAACGCCATCGACGAAGTCCTCCCGGCGCGCTGACCACGGTCCGCCGAATCTCGCATGCTCCTGCTGGTCCGTATCGCATCATGTGTCGAGCCAGTCGGCGCTTCCCCCCGCGCGCTTGGGACGTCGTGCCAGCTCGTCGCACTGCGTGCTGAGAAATGCCACCCCTTTGGGTGGCAGAATGGTGGCAATTGCGCGCAAGATCAGCGATTGACGGGCCACCGAGGAAATCGGCCGACCCCGCTCAGATCCTGTGTCTACGAGCCGGAAACTGGCGGGAGCGCATGGGAGTCGAACCCACCCAGGACGACGCGAGCCGCCCCGCAACGGTTTTGAAGACCGCGAGGACCACCAGGCCCCCCCCGCTCCCATTGAAGACGCGGCTACCCGCGCCGCGCGCTGAACGCACAACGCCCCACGTGCCCCTTTCCGGGGTCAGGCGGGGCGTGCGTCTTCGGTCGCGACTAGACCAGCGCCTCGTCGAGACGCTTCTGCAGGTCACCCTTCGGCCGGAAGCCGACGATCTGCCCGACCGCCTGGCCGCCCTTGAAGACCAGCAGCGTAGGGATGCTGCGGATCCCGAACTGGCTGGCGATCTGCGGATTCTCGTCCGTGTTCAGTTTGAAGAAGTTAACCTTGCCGTCGTACTCGTCGGCAAGCTCTTCCACAATCGGAGCCACCATGCGACAGGGCCCGCACCAGGGTGCCCAGAAGTCAACGAGGACTGGGTTCTCACTTTCCAGCACGTCCTGCTGGAAACTGTCGTCCGTCACTTCCTGCGGCTTGGCCATCGATGTTGCTCCTTATCCGGCGTGGGTTCGCCAGCGATTCTACAGGTTCGGCGTTTCTTGTTTTTCTCCGCGTCGCCGGGCTGTCACCCAGCGGCGTCTTCCCGACTGCCACCCTGCTAATATACCCCCTAGGGGTACCCGACTAAGGATACGGGTGCCTCCCCGGGTTTGGATTGTCGCCCGCACTACAGCGGGGCGGAGGGGGCAGGCGATGGAGGCGGACGCGATCCGAAGCCGGTTGCGCCGAGTGGAGGGTCAGGTCCAGGGCGTGCAGCGCATGCTGGAGGAGGACCGCTCGTGCGAGGACGTGCTGACCCAGATGCTCGCGATCCGCTCCGCCGTGGAACAGGTCTGTCTGCGCATCACCCAACAACACGTGCGCGACTGTGTCTTCTCCGAGATGGACCCCGACGACCCCCGTATCGCCGAGGTGGAGAACGCGCTCAAGCTCTGGGTGCGTGCCGGCGGCTAGTCGCTTCGAGCCGAGGGGAAGGGCGCCGGACTCGGCGTGTCGTCCAAGGAACTCTCGACGCGCCGCTCCACGCGTTGCGCGCTCGCCGATCCGGCCAGCGCCGCACGAATCGTCTCCACTAACTCGGAGTCGCCCACGCGGCGCGCCAACTGCAGCCCGCTGTTGACGGACTCCGCATCGGCGCCGCCATGTCCGATTAGGACGGTGCCGTCGACCCCGAAGAGCGGGGCGCCGCCCACGCTGCGGTGGTCCATCTCTCGCTTGAGCTCCTCGAAGGCACCCTTGAGCAGCAGGCCACCCAGGACGTAGTGGGGCTTGCTCCGTACGACGCTGCCCAGCCGCTCGCTCAGCAGCGCGGCGACCGCCTCCGACGATTTGAGCACGGCGTTTCCCACGAAGCCGTCACAGACGATGATGTCCGCCGCGCCGGTGAAGATGCCGTTGCCCTCCACGTTGCCAACAAAATTCGGCTCGTCGCGCTGCAGCAGCGCGTGCGCCTCTTTACTGAAGCGATCGCCCTTGTTGGGCTCCTCACCGATGTTGAGCAGGGCGATGCCGGGGTTGCGATGGTGCAAGACGCACTCGAAATAGGCCTTGCCCATGGTCGCAAACTCCACCAAGAAGTTGGGGCGGCAATCGACGCTCGCCCCCACGTCGAGCATGAGCGAGATGCTTCCCCGCGCGTTGCGGAAGAGCGCGCCGATGGCGGGGCGGCTGACGCCGGAGATGCGGCCCAGTTGCCTAATGCTGGCCGCCATCACGGCGCCGGTGTTGCCGAACGAGATGAAGGCCGAGGCCTCGCGCTCGCGCACGAGCTCCAGACCGACCATAATCGACGAGCGGGGCTTCTGCCGCATGCTCGCGGTAGGCGATTCCGCCATGCCGACCGCGTCGGGCGCATCCACAAGGTGGATGTTGGATGGCATTCGCGGCAGCAGCGGGCGCAGCTCACCGACCCGGCCGATCAGCGCGATCTCCAGCGTGGCATCGCGCGCCGCCATGAGGGCACCCTGCACGATGGCGTTGGGCGCGTTGTCGCCGCCCATGGCATCCAGCGCAACCGTCGTCATGCGGTCTCTCCCAGGCTGCGATCCGCCTGCGGGGCGTTACTGGACGCTGCAGCGGAAGCCGTCCAGCGCTTCGTCCAACACGGCCAGCGGATCAGCCTCGTCGAACGATTGTAGGACGAAGGAGCGGCCACTGTCGCCGCAGTACCAGGCATAGACAGCGATTTGGGAGGGAGTTCCGGCTTGATCGACGCTGGAGGCGATGGCGAAGCGGGCCTGAACGCCATCCACGGAGGCGTCGCCGCGCTGCAGCTCATCGACCTGGACCCCCGTCGTGGGTGCGAGAGCATCGTCGATCGCGACATCGGGGTCGAACAGCGCCTGGCTGATCGAATCCCAGATCAGCAAAATCTTGACCCGCCCTCCGTCGGCCTGTTGGATGAACACGCCGGAGTCGAAGGAGGGCGTCGGAGTGCGGTTGCCAAGCTCGCCCGAGAACACCGTGGCGTCGTACGGCAGGGAGAACTCCCAGCGGGAGAAAACGCCGGGCAGGCTGGTCGGCGTTTGGCGCGCCAGGAATGTCTCCAGTGCGCGGTCCAGCGACGGCTTGTGGTCCAGGAAATTTTCGTCGATTCCGCCCGCGTTAATCAGATAAGCGATCGGCCCAACGATGGCGATCAGCGTTCGGTAGTGCTCCACGAACCCGCCCGTCGCCCGCCGGTCGATGGTCCACTCGAAGAGCACGGCGGGCGAGACGCCATCCGCAGGAAGCGTGCTCACCTCCCGTTCAAGCACCGTGAACGAGCCGTTGTCGATGTTACGGGCGGCCCAGATCACTTCGAGCTCTTCAAAGCTCGGCGGCACGTCCGGGTCGACGCGCAGGACCTCGATGTTGATCAGCGCGGTGCGATCCTCGGAAAGGAAGCCCACACGGTCCAGCGCGTTGCTGGTCGCGTCGCAGAACGAGCCGCAAACGAGTTCGAGCGAGTAACCGTACGCGGCGTTCAAATAGCGGCGGACGATATCGTCGGCCAAGTCAATCTCGTAGTCGACCGCTTCGGTCACGGGGGGAGGATCGTCGGCGGCGGCGCCGTCTGGTTCGTCCGACGCTTGCTCGCTTGCATCGCCTTCGGATGCGGAGTCGTCTATCTCGTCGCCGGCTTGCGTGTCCTCAGCGTTGTCGCGGGGCTGGGCCGGGAAGGCGGCCGCGCTCGGCCGCGAGAACTCGTTGGAATCGACATCCTCGTTGGGATTGCCGCCGCACGCGAGGAGGGCCAACGCGGCCAGCGCGAAGAGTACGACGCCAAGCCCGCGCGGCAGCCGTCTGGGATCCGCTGCCGAGAGCAGAACCATCACTCAGTCGTGTCCTTCCGAGCGAGCGTTCGTGATCGGGCCAGCACGATCAGACGCTGACCGGCCTCGACAGCGGCCAAATCGTATGAGCCGTAGCAGTTCGTCACATGCATGCCGGCCGCCTCCAGCAACCCCACCACTTCGAAGCGAAAGACGTGTCGCAGCGGGAACCGCGCGATCGTCCGCTCGACGCTACCGTCCGCTCGCGCCTCATCATAAATGTACGTCACGTCCTGGATTTGGGACGCCGGATGCGCCACCAGCGAGGCCAGTTTGGTGACGTCGCGGCCGCTGATCGGGTGACGACGGGTCCACTCGTGCAGCAGCGGCCGTGGCCCCTCCTCCCAGTCCTCCGCGCTGAGCGCGGGCAAGTCCAGTATGAGTTGCCCCTGCGGGGCGAGCGCCCGCCGCGCGCTACGCAAGGTTGCGAGTTGATCGGCACGCGTTTCCATGTGGCAGAACGACGAGAGCGCACAAATCACCAAATCGAAGCGTTCCGCGCCCACGTCCAGCTGCCTCATGTCCTGCTGCACCACGTCGACGCCGGCTGCCTGAAAGCGTTCGGCACCGGCCGCAATCATGGCGTCGTTGTTTTCGACGGCGGTTACGTCGGCGCCGCGATCGGCGAGAGCGGCAGCCACGCGCCCCGTGCCAGCGCCAAGCTCCAGGATGCTGGTCCGGGTGGCCAGACCGCTCGCGAGATTCGCATAGAGCTCAATGTCCTCGTGTAGGTGGCCGAAGTCGAGCTCGTAGTAGCGCGCGATCGCGGAGATCGCCTGACCAGCATCGAGGGGAACCGGGGCTTCGGGAAGTTCGAGTGGAGACGGCATCAGGGTTCCAGCCTATCAGCGGCGCCTGCCATCCCGAACGTGCCAGCGGGCACCGCGGGCCCAGCGGCGACGCATCCAGGATTGGGGTACAGCAGCAAGTTGTCTTACGGTGACGACGCCGCGAGAAGCGGATCGGAGTACGCGATGCCTCACGATCTGGACCGATTGATCCGTGAGATTCCAGACTTCCCGGAGCCCGGCATCCTCTTCCGCGATATCACGCCGCTGCTGGCGGATGCCGACGGCCTCAGCCAGACGCTGGACTGGCTGGAAGCGCTCTACCGCGGCAGTGGGATCGACGCTGTGGTGGGAATCGAGTCGCGCGGCTTCCTCTTTGGAACCCCGCTGGCCGACCGCCTCGGGCTGGGGTTTGTGCCCGTGCGCAAGCCGGGCAAGTTGCCGGCGGTGACCCACCAGGAGGAGTACGTGCTGGAGTACGGCACCAACATCGTGGAGATCCACCAAGACGCGCTGCAGCCGGGACAGCGAGTCGCCGTTATCGACGACTTGCTGGCGACGGGAGGCACAGCGCTGGCGACCGGCAAGCTGGTCGAGATGTGTGGTGCCACGGTCCATTCGTTCGCCTTCGTGATCGAATTGCCGGCGCTGGGGGGCCGCAGCCGACTCGCCGACTATGAGATCGAAACGCTGCTGCAATATTGAACCGCTGGGAGCGTCGGGTCCTTGCGGGCCTCCTTTTCCAGCGTGCGCGAGCATCTGGTTGGGGTAGCCCCGCAGGTTGACGTCGATCTGAGCGCCCAAATACCCTTCCCTGGCAGCCAAAACGGCTGTCGCTCATCGAGAGCGGTGGAGGGACCGGCCCGACGAAGCCCGGCAACCGGCCGCATGCGCCAGTCAGAGGCGCGGCACGGTGCCAAATCCGGCGGTCGCCGTTGGCGACCGAAAGATGAAAGCTGACCTCGGGCGTTCCATTGGAGCGCCTACGCGACGAAGCGCGTGCTCCCCACCATGCCGAAAAGCAGCCGATCGCGCCGCGGGCGCGGCCGGATATTTCGCGCCACGGCGCGACCGGATATGAGGAGCATGACCCCTTGGCCCCCACACAACCCCTACCTCAGGCTCAGCTTGCCGTGATCGGCGGATCCGGCTTCTACGAAATGGACGCCTTGCGCGATCTGGAGCAGTGGGCTCCTGAGACGCCCTACGGCGCGCCCAGCGCGCCCATCACGATCGGGACACTGCACGGCAAGCGCGTGGCATTCCTCCCCCGTCACGGCGTGGGCCACACGCTCACGCCGAGTGAGATCCCCGTGCGCGCCAACATGTGGGCGCTGAAGTCGCTGGGAGTGCAGGGCATCTTCGCCGTCTCCGCCGTTGGCTCGCTGAAGGAGGAGATCGTCCCCCTGCACATGGTCGTGCCCGACCAGATCATCGACCGCACCCTCAGCGACCGCCCCGTCTCCTTCTTCGGCGGCGGCATCGTGGCGCACGTCGGCTTCGCCGACCCGTTCTGCGCCGACCTCAGCGCCCGGCTGGTGGAGACGGGCGCGGCGCTGGGTAAGACGATGCACGCGGGCGGCGCTTACATCAGCATGGAGGGGCCGCTCTTCTCCACCCGCGCTGAGTCTCACCTCTACAGATCCTGGGGCGCGTCGATCATCGGCATGACGGCGATCCCGGAAGCGAAGCTGGCCCGCGAGGCCGAGATGGCCTACGCGATGCTGGCCACCGCCACCGACTACGACGTCTGGCACGAGTCGGAAGAGGACGTCTCCGCCGACGCCGTTGTGCAGACCCTGCTCAAGAACGTCGACACCGCCAAACAGATCGTGTCCCAGGTGATCGAGGAGCTGCCTGCCGATTGGGTCAGCAGCGCCAAAGGCGCGCTGGCGATGGCGATCGTGACCGACCCCAGCAAGATCCCGCTCAAACTGCGACACGACCTGGCGCCGATCATCGGCGACTACATCGAGCCAGCCGAGTGACTCCCCAACTGGCGGTCGTGGGCGCGCTGGCCCTGGACGAGATCGAGACGCCGAAGGGCTCGGCCCGCGATCTCCTGGGCGGCTCCTGTTCCTACGTGGCGGTGGCGGCGTCGCTGTTGGCACCCGTCGAGGTGATCAGCATCGTCGGCGACGACCTGCCAGCGACGGCGCTTGACCCGCTGCGCGAGCGCGGCGTCGGTCTCCGCAGCGTGCGCCGGGAAGCCGGAGCGACGTTCCGCTGGGGCTGCCGCTACCACGACGACTGGGAGACGCGTGACACGCTGTACACACGCACCGGGGTCTTCAGCCAGTACCCGATCGACGTGCAAGGCGCCGCGCGCTGGGCCACCCACCTCCTGCTGACCGCGGGGCAGACCGACCAGAACCGGCGCGCACTCGACGCCTGTCGGGAGCGCACGTTGACCATGCTCGACTCAATCGAGCGCGAGGTCGGCGACGAACGCGAGACGCTCCTGGGCATGCTGCCCCAGGTCGACATCCTGACCTTGAACGCCTATGAGACGGGCATCCTCAGCGGGGAACCCAGCGCCGACGCGGTCGAGCAGCACCGCGTGCTGGCCGCACACGGCGCAAGCGCGTTGCTCTGCAAACAAGGCGCGGCCGGCGTCGGCATCCACGCCCCTGACGGCTCCGAACATGTTCCCGCCGTCCCGCGTATCAAGGTCGTGGATCCGACGGGCGCTGGGGATTCGTTCGGCGGCGCGGCGCTCTCCGCGCTGGCGCGTGGAGCCACGCTGAGCGACGCCGCTCGCTGGGGCTGCGCCGTCGCATCGTTCACCGTGCAAGACTTCGGCCTGACCGGCCTGCTCCTGGCCAGCTTGGAGAGTGTGCGCGAGCGCGCTTCCCAGATCGGCCTGCGCGACCCCGCCTGGCTACGTGCGGCGACACAGAACGGAGCGGCCGTATGACCGACTCCATGCTCGGAGCGGTGTCGCAGCGGCGGCGGTTCGCGATCAGCGAGACCCGCGACCTGGGCGAACTCCAGCAGATATTGGACGGCAACCGCCTTTTCGCGGCCTACGCGCTAGCGCAGCTGGAGCCGGAAGCGTTTCCGCATGCGCGCTGGTGGACCGCTCGGAGTGACCTTGGCCTCAGCCTCATCTGCCATTCGCGAGCCGGACTCGGCGATGCCACGTTCGCGCTGGGACCAGCCGACGGGGTCGCGGCCATCCTCTCGCTCCATCCGGGGCAATTCCAGACCTTTGCGACGGCCAAACCAGCCCACATCGAAGCGCTGGAAGAATCCCACGTCTTGACCGGTGCCCGGCAGATGCAGCGGATGCACGTGACGGCCGAGTCGTTCCGACCGGCGACGGGGGCCGACGGGGACGCCAAGACCTTCCGCTTGCGCGGTTATCAGGTGCAGACACTCAACCGTCTCTACTCCGCCGAGGGCGGGCCGACCTCATACCGCCCCCAACACGTCGACGACGGCTGTTACTTCGGCATCGTGGAGGACGACCGGTTGGTCGCCGTCGCCGGAACCCACTCCATCAGCCCCAGCAACGGCGTCGCGGTGGTGGGCAACGTCTTCACCCATCCGCAGCATCGCGGCCAACGCCACGCAACCCTTGCCACGAGCGCCACGACGGTAGAGCTTCTCCAAACCTGCCCCGATGTCGTGCTCTCGGTCGATCCGGCCAACACGCCGGCGATCTCCGCCTACGAAACGCTCGGCTACGTCAGGCATGGCGAGATCGTCGAAGCCGCGGCGCGGCGGCGGATCGGCGGCTTCGGCGTAGGCCTGCGCCGGCTGGTGGCCGCATTGCGAGGGCGCCGGCAAGGAGTCGAGTTGGTCAACCGGTAGAACAGTATGAACAGCCGCCACTGGGCCGCAACACGGCCAAGCGCGGGGGAGCGGGAGCGCAGGAATGACTGAAGCAACGTCGCAGGCCGATATCGCCGATCCACAGCTGGCGGAGCTGGGCGCGCTGCGGATCGAATGGGCGGCGCGCGAAATGCCCGTGGTCGGCCAGATCCGGGAGCGCTTCGGGCGGGAACAGCCGCTGGCGGGGCGTCGTATCGCGGCCTGCCTCCACGTCACAAGCGAGACCGCGAACTTGATGCTGGCACTCCAGTCGGCCGGGGCTGAGGTCGCGCTCTGTGCCAGCAATCCACTTTCGACACAGGATGACGTGGCCGCGGCGCTCGTCGAGCAGGCGGGGATCCCGGTCTTCGCGATCAAGGGCGAGGACGACGAGACTTACTACCGCCACCTCAACGCCGCCGTCGATTTTCAGCCGCACTTCACGATCGACGACGGCATGGACCTGGTCGCGCTGCTGCACAAGGACCGTCGCGACGTGCTGGACGCCGTCGTCGGCGGCTCCGAAGAGACGACGACGGGCATCATCCGCCTGCGGGCGATGGCGCGGGACGGCATCCTGTCGTACCCGATCATCGCGGTCAACGACGCCAAGACGAAGCACTTCTTCGACAACCGCTACGGCACCGGCCAGAGCACGCTGGACGGGATCATCCGCGCCACGAACATCCTGATCGCCGGGCGCACGATGGTCGTCGCCGGCTACGGCTGGTGCGGTCGCGGCCTGGCACAGCGCGCGCGCGGCATGGGCGCGCACGTGATCGTGACCGAGGTGGACCCGGTGCGTGCGCTGGAGGCGGTGATGGACGGCTACCAGGTCATGCCGATGATGGAGGCGGCGGCGGTGGGCGACCTGTTCGTCACAGTCACCGGCGACATCCACGTCATCCATCGCGAGGCGTTGATGGCAATGAAGGATGGCGCGGTCTTGGCCAACAGCGGCCACTTCAACAACGAGATCGATGTCGAAGCGCTCAAGGAGATGAGCGAGTCGCACAAAGCGGTGCGCGACTACGTCGAGGGCTACCGCATGACGGACGGCCGCGAGCTCTTCTTGCTGGCGGAAGGGCGTTTGGTGAACCTCTCCGCGGCCGAGGGCCACCCCGCGAGTGTGATGGACATGAGCTTCGCCAACCACGCGCTGGCGGCGGAGCACCTGCTCACAGCCGACCCAATCCCCGAACCGCAAGTGATCAACGTCGCCGATCAGATCGACGACCAGATCGCGCGAATGAAACTCCAGGCGATGGGGTTTGCGATCGACGAGCTAACCGACCAGCAACGCAGCTACCTCTCCTCCTGGGAGTCCGGCACCTAGGCCGGGTAGAAAAGCGCCCTTCATGCCCACCACGTTTTCGAGCTCACCCTCACTGCTGCTGACTTCCGAGTCGGTCACCGAGGGCCACCCCGACAAGATGTGCGACCAGATCTCCGACGCCGTGCTCGACGCCTGCCTGGAACAGGATCCGGAATCGCATGTGGCCTGCGAGACCGCCGCCACCACCGGCCTCGTGATGGTCTTCGGTGAGATCTCGACGAAGGCACAGATCGACGTGCCGAGCATTGTGCGGGACACCCTGCGTCGGATCGGCTACACCCACTCGGACTTCGGCCTGGACGCCAATACTTGCGGGATCCAGGTCTCGCTCAACACCCAGTCCAACGATATCGCGGTGGGCGTGGGTCACTCGTGGGAAGCGCGCGAGGAAGAGGCAACCGACAAATACGCGCTTCAGGGCGCGGGCGACCAGGGCATGATGGTGGGCTTTGCGTGCGACGAGACACCGGAGTTCATGCCGCTCACGATCTCGTTGGCCCACCGCCTGACGCAGCGCCTCACGGCGGTGCGTCGCGACAGCGAGATCTCCTACTTGCGGCCCGACGGCAAGTCGCAGGTCACCGTTGAATACAGCATGGGCCAGCCCAGCCGTATCGCCGCGGTCGTCGTTTCTAGCCAGCATGCCGACGGCGTCAGCCACGAGCAGATCTCGCAGGACATTCGGCGCCACGTGATCGATGAAATCCTACCTCAGCAGATGATGGACGAAAGTACGCGCGTCTACATCAACCCCACGGGCCGCTTCGTGACCGGCGGACCGATGGGAGACGCTGGACTGACCGGGCGCAAGATCATCGTGGACACCTACGGCGGCATCGCCCGCCACGGCGGGGGCGCCTTCTCAGGCAAGGACCCTTCGAAGGTGGATCGCTCAGCGGCGTACGCAGCGCGCTGGGTGGCGAAGAACATTGTGGCGGCGAAGCTGGCGGAACGGGCGGAGGTTCAAGTTTCCTACGCGATCGGGGTGGCCAGCCCTACATCGATCGCGGTGGAGACATTCGGCAGCCACGCGATCGAGGAATCCGTCATCGCCCAACTCGTGACAGACCACTTCGATCTGCGGCCGGGCGCGATCATCGAGACGCTTGGCCTCCAGCGCCCGATCTATGAGCAGACGGCCTGCTACGGCCACTTCGGCCGCGACGACCTCGAACTTCCCTGGGAGAGCACCGCGATGGCGGAGCCGCTGCGCAAGGCCGCCGGCCTCTAGCCACGCTCCCCCGCAACGGACAACGACGGGCCCCGCTACGCGGGGCCCGTTTCGTCCGCGATGGGCGGTCGACGGTTGTTTAGCGCTTCGTGTACTGCGGCGCCTTGCGCGCTCGCTTGAGACCGGGCTTCTTGCGCTCCTTGACGCGTGGGTCGCGCGTCAGCATCCCAGCCTGGCGCAACGGCCGCCGCAGTGTCTCGTCCGAGGCAATCAGGGCGCGGGCGACGCCGTGCCGGATTGCCCCGGCCCAGCCCGAGACGCCACCACCGCTGCATTTAATCTGCACGTTGTAGCGATTGCGGGCGTTGGCAATCGAGAGGGGCTCCACGATCTGACGCCGCCAGGTGTCGCGGCCAAAGACCTCCTCCATCGGCTTGCCATTGATCACGACGCTGCCGTCGCCGGCGTAGAGACGCACGCGGGCCGTCGCTTCCTTGCGACGTCCGGTGCCGTAGAAGTAGCGGCCCTGAGCCGGAGCCGGAGCGGCTGGGGCCGCTGCGGGCGTCTCTGCCGTCGGTTCTGCCGGTGTGGATTCGGTGGTCATGACGAGGCCTCCCGCTTGGCACTTTCGATGATCTGTCCCTCGTGGGGGTGTTCGGCGCCGGCGTAGACGCGCAACTGCCGAAACTGCTCGCGTCCGAGCCGGTTGCGGGGCAACATCCCACGCACGGCCTGCTCGATCACGCGTTCCGGGAAGCGCTCCATCATCTCCTTGAGGGTGCGCTCCTTGAGCGCGCCAGGGTAGCCGGAGTGCCGGTAGTACTTCTTTTGTTCCATCTTTTTGCCGGTCGCGGCCACCTGGGCGGCGTTGACCACGATCACGTAGTCGCCCTGGTTCGTCGCGGGCGAAAAAGTGGGCTTGTGCTTGCCGCGCAGCAAGCTCGCGACTTCAGTCGCGACGCGTCCGATCGGGCGGTCCGCGGCATCGATCACGTGCCAGACCGCGACGCGGTCCTCACTAGAGGGGGCGTACGTCTTCATCGTCGTTCCAATCCGCCAGCTCCGGCAGGTCATACCGGATCCGGACCAAGACCAATCCTGCGGCGGGGGCCTTGGGGGCCGCCGCTCCAACTTTTGGCTCGGCGAACAGCTGGCCAATCTCGCCAGCGTCCGCTTTGCCGAGTCCAATCCGCACCAGCAAGCCCACAATCAGGCGGACCTGGTGATGCAGGAAGCTCTCGCCTTGGACGGTCAAGCGAAGGCCACTCAATCCATCCTGCTGCAGGGCTTCCAAATCGACCTGCTGGAGGGTCCGCACCGTTTCGCGGTCGCCGGGCTTCGCGCTGAACGATGCGAAGTCATGCGTTCCCACCAGTTCGGCCGCGGCCCGACGCATTGCCGGGAGATCGAGGCGGCCGTTCACGACCCACGCGCGCGTCTCAAGCAACGGTTGCCGGTGGGCCGCCAGCCACACATCGTAGCGGTAGCGGCGGTCACGGGCATCGCGACGTGGATCGAATGTTTCGGGTACCTCGCGCGCGTCCTGGACCGCCAGGGTCGCCGGCAGGAAGTGGTTGCAGCCACGAACCCAACGGTGAAGAGGCAGCGTGGCCTCCGTCGGGAAGGCCGCCACTTGGCCCAGGGCATGCACGCCAGCATCGGTCCGACCCGCGAAGGCCGTGCGGTGCGGGCGTTGCGTCAGCGCCTCGATGGCATCCTCCAGCGACTCCTGCACGCTGAGGGCGGCGGCCTGGCGCTGGGCGCCATGGAAGGCCGAGCCGTCGTATTGGAGCCGCAAGGCGATGCGGCGCTGCGGCACGCGAGCTAAGACTCCTCCTCTTCGGTTTCACCCTCGTCGTCGGAGTCGTCCGCTTCGGCGTCATCAGATGTGTCGTCATCCGAGGCGTCGTCTGCCTCGGCCGTGGTGTCTTCTTCAGGCTCTTCGGCCTCGTCGCTCAGCTCAGCAGAGGCTTCGTCGCTCTCGGCCTCGGTGCTGGCGTCGTCATCGAGGGCCTCGTCTTCGGCGATCTCGTCGACAGCGTCTTCCTGATCGTCCTCGACAGAGGCCTCCGGCTCAGCAACCGCGGTCGCCGTGGCCGCGGTTGGGGGACCCTCCACCAGTTCGAGCATCGCCATGCGGGCGCCATCGCCCTGGCGCGGCCCGAGTTTGGTGATCCGGGTGTAGCCGCCGGGACGGGTTTCGAAACGCGGAGCGATGTCGTCGAAGAGTTTGGTGAGGATCGCGGTATCGGTCAGGACCGCACCGGCTTGGCGCCGGGCATGCAGGGTGCCGCGCTTGCCGAGGGTGATCACCTTTTCGGCCTCGGGTCGCACGCTCTTGGCTTTGGCCTCGGTCGTCACGATGCGGTCATGCCGCAGCAACTCGGTGATCTGGTTGTGAATCAACGCTTGGCGGTGGGAGGACTTTCGTCCCAAGCCGCGGCGCGACAGTCGGTGACGCATGATGAATCCTCGTTCGCCCTCTGTCCGGAGAGAGCCGCGGCGACGGCGTCCTACTGGACGCCGTCTGGCTCCTGTCCCGCTTCGCGCAGCGCTTCTAGCAGCGCCGTACCCAGCGAGCTGATCTCTTCGTCGGCCTCCTCGGGAGTGAACTCCTCCAGGCGGCTAAATTCACCATCTTCAGTGGCGGCCTCTGGCGGGCGGCCGGCCGGGCCTTCGCCGTACTCGGGCTCGCGCGTACGGCGCAGGCGCGAGTCGTCGTCGGTCACGAAGCCCATCTCCAGCAGCCGGTCCATCAGCTCCCAGTAGGACTTTTCGCCGAAGTTGCGCAGCGAGAGCAGTTCCTCTTCGCTCTTCTCCAAGACCTGGCCCACGGTCATCAGACCGCTGCGCTTGAGGCAGTTGTAGGCCCGCACGGAGAGGCTGAGGTCCTCGATGGAGGTGTTGTAGCGCTCCGGGGTGAGACCCATGGCCTCGCCCGGCTGCGGCTCGACGGCGGGCGGCGGCGCCCCGAGATGAACGAAGAGCGCGAGCTCGCGCTGCAAGGTCTCGGCGGCAGTGCGCACGGCGTCCTCGCCACCGACCGTACCGTCGGTCCAGACCTCCAGAATCAGCCGGTCGAGATCGCTCTCCTGGCCCACGCGAGTCGGTTGGACGGAGTAGTTGACGCGGCGCACCGGGGTGAAGACC
>CAUYZA010000016.1:0-21075 GCA_963577225.1 Dehalococcoidia bacterium
GTCTTCTCCGTTGCTGCTGGCAGTGTTGTCGTGCAGCGCAACAACCAGGTTGGGTTGGTCGCCTTCGATGACGTGGTCCACACGCGCGTCCCGGTGGGGCTGCGAGAGCAGCGCTGGGACATCGCCGCCGCGGTTGAAGAGCTGCGGGGGGGCTACCGCGCTCTACGACGCAATCAAGGTGGCGATCGAAATGAGCGACGCGGCGGAGGGCGACGCCAACGCCATTCGTGCCGTGTTCGTTCTGACCGACGGTCGCGCGACCGGCAGCGAGACGCGGCTCGATGACCTGGTCGACGTGATGTCGCGCAACGAGGTCCCCGTCTCGCTTGCGGGCTGGCAAGGCGAGTCGGGCGCGCGCGACAAGGAGGGGAACAGCGTCGAGAAGCAATCGCTGATCGGCACCGGACTCGCCATCCCCACCAGCCATCCGGTCCAGGTGTTCTTTATCGGCATCGGCGACGACGCGGATCTAGACATCGGTCGCATCCTCGCCGGCGCGACCGGGGCCGAGTTCCAGGGGGTGGCGGAGGATGACCTGGCGAACGTGTTGGCCGAATTCAGCGAGTACTTCTCTAGACCCGGCGGAGGGTCCGGACCGGCGCCGCGGCGCAACCGCGGAGCGAGGAGGGACGCAGGTGATACAAAGTCAGGCGCTCGGACTGTTGGTGCTCATGGCGAGCCTTCTGCTGGCAGCCGGGCTTCGCTTGCCGGCGCTGGATCGCTGGTCCGGGCTCGTTCCCTGGGTGTTGCTCTGGGGCCTGATCGCTTTCGCCGGCTTTGTCGTGGTGGGCGATCGTCTGGGGCCACACTCGTCGTCCGTTGGCGCCGAGGGCGGCGCGGACGAGCGCGCGGGGGAGCAGATGCGGCCTGCGCCGGGGGGTAACTGGCCTGCCGGAGATAGCGCGAAGTCGTCCCCGGACACTGCGCGTCGAACACCGTGGCGGCGACTCGTCCTCGACTCCCATGCGTTCTCGCGACTGATTCATTGGCTGGATGCCGTATTGCGGGGTGCCATCGGCACCCCGTTTTGCGTTGCGTGATGGAGCGGCCGGTCGGCCCAGGGCGGCTCCGAAGGCCCCATCGTTCCGGGGCGACTTGCTTCGTCCGGAGTGGGTTCGGCGGTCCGGAACACCGCAGGGCGCGAATTTTCGTGGGCTATCGGTCCAGTTCTGGGGCACCGACGCGCGGTCCGCTGATCTGCGTGATACGGAGTTCTTCAGTTCGGACCTGCGGGGCGCGGATGTGCGCGAGGCATCGATCATTGCCATCGGGTCCGAGACGACGCTGGAAGGGGCGCGGGTGGATGGCGTGGTCTGGAGCGGAGAGAGGCTGTTCGACGTGATTTGCCCGAGCGGCTTGCTCAGCGACGCCAAGCTCGGTACCTGCTGCCGGCAGCGGCTGACGCGGACGATTGAGGGCTCTCCGCCGATCGCGCGCCGCCAGTCACCCCACCTCGACCGATGCAGCGCTCTGGCATGATCCGCTTCACCGGACCACGACGGGTGATCGTCGCCTAAGGCTCGACGATCACCTTGATCGAGGCCGACGACTTGTCCGCCGCCGTCTGGAAGGCCTCCTCCGCCGCGGCCAGCGCGAATCGATGCGTCACGAGCGGTGTGAGCAGCTCACGGTCTCGGTTCAGCAGATCGAGCGCCATCTGTTGGTCCGCATGCGGTCCGCCGTACGAATACGCGAACGGCACGACGATCCGCGGCTCCTTCAGCGTCAGCCCCTCCGC
Organism: Dehalococcoidia bacterium; assembly: GCA_963577225.1. Classification (GTDB taxonomy): domain Bacteria; phylum Chloroflexota; class Dehalococcoidia; order Bin125; family Bin125; genus JAPUIR01. The sequence continues at coordinate 1,739 of CAUYZA010000016.1, forward strand.
CGGCAGCCGCGGGTCCGAAGTGAATACGCCCAACAGCGCGATCCGGCCACCTCGACGGACGATCCGGACCGCGTCGGCCAGCGTGTCGGCGCGCGCGCCCACTGTCTCAATCACCACATCCACGTTTCGACCTGCCCACTCGTCGAGTGCCGCCTGGCCCTCCGCGTCGCTGCTGAAGACCGCATCCGCGCCCAGCCGGCGGGCGGCTTCGGTCTGGTGCGGATACTTTGCCGTGATCGCCACCGCCGACGCACCCGCCTCTTTCGCGTAGTACGCTGACAGCAGCCCGATGATCCCCGCTCCCAGCACGACGACACGCTCCCCCGACGTTGGCCGGTCTGGATCGAGCCGCGCCGCCAAGCGATAGCCGTGGATCGCCACCGCCAGCGGCTCCCACATCGCTCCCAGCACAAAGTCGGTGTCGTCGCCCAAACGGAACAGCGAACGTGCGGGGACACCCAACTCCTGTGAGAAACCGCCTGGGCGGGTCAGCCCGAAGAGGTCGAATTCCGCGTCGCACAGATGCCAGCGCCCAGATCGACAGTTATCACAGCGCCCGCAGGTCAGGCCCGGGAAGACCGACACGCGGTCCCCCGGATCCCACCCCTCTACGCCTGCCCCCAGCGACTCGATCTCGCCGCTAAATTCATGCCCCGGCACATGTCCGGCCCGCCATCGCGCCGGCTCGTGCATCGCGTGCAGATCAGAGCCGCAGATCCCCGTCGCCCGCACCCGAAGATTTACCCAGCCGGGCTGAGGGGCTTCGAGCGCCGCCTCCTGGATCTCGAACCCTCCGACCTCAGCCGTGCTGACAGCCTTTTGCATCGGTCACCCCAAAACAACCTGATCCGTGATGCGCGTTGAGTCGGAGACGAGACTACCAGGACGCCGGTCGTGAACCGCGCGTGCACGGTGAGGATCGCCCGGGCCGGCATCCACAGTCTTGGCTGCGCCGGTTCGAGGGGCCTAGGACACGATCACCTGGATCGCCACCGCCACCACGGACGCCCCCTACGGCCTCGGCTTGACCGGGAGCACTCCAATTTCCACAGATGAGCTGCGAACAGCCACCGATGCCGCTCTGCACGAGGCTCTGAATGACGCCGCTTTGCCTGCACTGCTGACGACGCTGGCGCATCTCACGGGAGACCTGTCGCCGTTGCGCGATGAACTGGTGCCCGATCCCGGCTTTCTCGCCGGTGAGCAAGGTGGCTGGTCGGAGGAACAGCAGCAGCAGGCGCGACCCCTCGCCTTTGAGGTGCTGGCCGCCTTCCGCGACGGCGGCTGCCAAGTCGCCCCGTCGCCATCCGAGACCGACTTGCGCACGATGCTGGACTTCCTCACCGGCACGCCGACCTCGGCGGAGTACGTCCCGCTCCTGATGGCGGAACTGGCGTTCCCAGACAGCGACCCGCGCGCACCGCAGTGGTCGAAGAACGAACTTGATGCTGATCGGGCTTTTGAGGTCGTCATCATCGGCACCGGCATGTCCGGCATCCTCGCCGCCTTCCGGTTCAAGCAGGCCGGTGTGCCCTTCGTGATCGTGGAGAAGAACGCCGACGTCGGCGGGACCTGGTTCGAGAACACCTACCCCGGCGCGCGGGTGGACTCCTCCAATCACTTCTGCAGCTACTCTTTCGCGCAGAAGGCGGACTGGCCGTACCATTTCTCCACCGGCGATGTGCTGCTGGAGTACTTCCGGGACTGCACCGATCGCTTCGGCGTGCGCGACCAGATTCGCTTCAAGACAGAGGTCACGAGCGCGGTCTTCGACGAGTCGCAGGACGCATGGTCGGTTGCGATCCGCAGCGCGGACGGCGCGGAAAAGACGCTCACGGTCCAGGCAATTATCAGCGCGGTGGGACAGCTCAACCGCCCCAAGTTCCCCGACATCCCCGGGATTGAGAGCTTCACCGGCCCGTCGCTCCACTCCGCCAGGTGGGACCACGATGTCGAGTTGGCTGGCAAGCGCGTCGCGGTGATCGGTAACGGCGCCAGCGCCTCGCAGTTCGTCCCGATCGTGGCCGAGCAAGCCGGGCAACTGGAGATCTTCCAACGCACCCCCAGTTGGTATGTGCCGGTGCCCAACTACCACGACGAGGTGGAGCCGGGCCTGCAGTGGCTGCTTCGGTATGTGCCGCGCTACGCCGGGTGGTACCGCTTCTGGTTGTTCTGGCAGATCACCGATGGCCTGCTCCCGGCCGCCGCGGCCGACCCCGCCTGGGCGGACACGGGACGCTTCGTCAGCGCGGCCAACCAAGAGTTCGCGCAGCTACTGACCGACTACATGACGGCGGAGCTCGGGGACGACCCGGACCTCCTGCAGCAGGTTTTGCCCACCTACCCGCCTGCCTCGAAACGAATCGTGCTGGACAACGGCGCCTGGCCGAACACGCTGAAACGCGACAACGTGAATCTCCACACGGACTCGATCGCGAAGATCACGCCGAACGGCGTCCGTACGGCGGACGGGCGGGAGCACGAAGCTGACGTGATCATCTTCGGCACCGGCTTCCAGGCCTCGAAGTTCCTCACCCTGATGCGGATCGAAGGGCGCAACGGAGTCGACCTCAACGAGCAGTGGGAGGGCGACGCGCGCGCGTTCAAGGGCATCATGGTGCCGAACTTCCCCAACTTTTTCATGCTCTACGGACCGAACACGAACATCGTCGTCAACGGCAGCACCACTTGGTTCGCGGAGTGCGAGGTGATGTACGTGATGGGCTGTCTGCGCCTGCTGCTCGAAGGTAAGCACAGCGCGATCGACACTAAACTCGATGTCCACGACGCCTACAACAAGCACGTTGATGTCGGCAATCTGGCGATGGCGTGGGGTGTCGCGGAGGTCCCGAGCTGGTACCGCAACGAGTTTGGGCGCTCCGCTCAGAACTGGCCCTTCACAATGCTGGAGTACTGGCAGCAGATGCGGGAGCCCGACCCGGCGGACCACGAGTTCATCGAGGTCTAGTTCCGGCGGGCGTCAGCCCTGCTGGGCTCCGAAGCCCGCGGCCGCGATCAGAAGCTCGGCTTCGTCGCGGCCGGAGTGAGCTGCAGTTCGTGCGTCCAGCAGGACTGGTCCTGGGTGTGGAGGTAGTAGAAGGCCTCCGCGATCTTGACGGGGTTCATCACGATCTCGGGCCGATCCTGCGCCATTGGCAGCGCGCGCGTGCCGGGCGAGTCGATCAGGCCGTCGATCACGACATTGGCCACGTGGACGCCGTGCTCCGAGTACTCCTCGGTTAGCACCTGGGCCAGCGTGCGCATCATGACGCGGGGGTAGTAAAGCGACTGGCCCGTCTGGCGCTTGCGCCCGCGTAGCGACGCCGCGTTGTTCGAGATCAGGAACGAGCCCGCCGCACGCTCACGCATCGCCGGCAGGACTTCCTGTGCGACGAGGAACGGCCCGCGGCTGGAGATGTGTTGCGCTGTCTCGAGAATCTCCAGTGGGACGTGCTCCAGCAGATCCTTCTCGGGCGGCAGGTCGCGTCCCTCCAAGTAGCCGGCGTTGTAGATCAGCACGTGCGGATCGCCGGCTTCGTTGCGGATGGTCGCGAACGCGCCGGAGATCGAGTCCGCCGATGTCAGGTCCAGCTCGACGGTCATGCTTTCGCCGTTCTGCGCCTCGATCGCGCTCTGCAGAGCCGCCGCGTTGGCGGCCTTCCGCGTCGTCAGCACGACGAAGAAGCCCTCCCGCGCGAACTTCTGCGCCACGGCCCCGCCGATGCCCCAGCGCACTCCGACCGGCAGCTCGCTGTCGTCGATGTCGCGGCCGTGGACGAGTCGGGTGTTGGGGCCATCAGCCTGCCACTTTGAGGTCGCCCCGATCACCACGGCGACTGGCTTCTGCGTCGCGTTCATCTGCGATCCGCCTCTCTTGGAGCCCGGCCCACTCGGCGCCAGTCCGGGATGTTCGATTGAGAGTCTGAACCGCGGCCCGGGCCACGGCACGAGGGCCCAAGCTAAGCGATCGGGGGCTCTGCCGGGCGACTACCCAGACGTGTTCCCCCCGAACGCGCTCGTTCACCTACCCTCCGCGCAGGAGCATCAAATGAAATTCCACTGGTTCGCTGAGGTCACGTACGACGATCTTCCGGCCGACTTTCCGCAGAAGCATCACAGTGCCTGGGTCGACACGCCCACGCAGCTCGTCGATTCGAATCGGATCGGCGAGATCTACCGCATGTTTATCCGCCTCATGACGCAGGCTGACGCTCTCGGCTTCGACGGTCTAGCGGTGAATGAGCATCACCAGACGGCGTTCGCCATGACACCGTCGCCTAACCTGCTGGCCGCTAGCTTGGCCAGCAACACCGAGAACGCCGCCATCCTCGTGATCGGCGATTCCCTAGCGCTCTACAACCCGCCCATCCGCGTCGCTGAGGAGATGGCCTACCTCGACTGCCTCTCGGACGGTCGCCTGATCGCGGGATTCGTCTTCGGCACGCCGATGGACTCCGTCTTCTCCTACGGCAACCCGCCGGTGGAGCTGCGCGAACGCTTTCACGAGGCCCGCAAGCTGATTCTGCGGGCGTGGGAGACGGAGGAGCCGTTCGCCCACAACGGCAAGTATACCCAGCTGCGCTACGTCAATCCTTGGCCGCGGCCGATCCAGACGCCGCCGCCCATCTGGGTGCCCGGCGCCGGCAGCGTCGAGACCTGGGACCTCGTGATCGACGAGAACTACTGCTACGGCCACCTCTCCTTCTCCGGCCTGCAGTCCGCTAAGCCGATCGTCGATGGGTTCTGGGACTACGTCGACAAGCGTGGTGGCGAGACCAACCCCAACCGCATGGCCTTCACCCAGATCTGCTGCGTGGCGGAGACCGATGCCCAGGCCGAGCGCGACTACTACGAGGCCGTCAAGTATTTCTACACGCACAACCCCGTCGCGCCCGGCTTCATCTCGCCTCCTGGTTACCAGACCCAGGACTCGCTCAAGGCGGCGATCGAGCGCGGCGCCGGCGGGATCAGCGCGGAGGATCGCGAGCGCGCGGCCAAGGGCGAGATGAGCTTCTGGGAATACGACGAGAAGGGTTACATCATCGCCGGAACCCCCGAGCGCGTACGAGAGCGGATTCGCGAACTCGCCACATCGCTGCGCGTCGGCCAGCTCATCCCCACCCTGCACATGGGCAACTTGGCCGAGGAAGTCGCGGCTAAGAACACCGAGCTATTCGGGACGCAGGTGATCCCGTACCTGCGCGACCTCTGGGCGGACCTGCCGGACCATTGGACGCCCCAGGTGAGTCAGGATCGCGTCGCCGCGATCAGCCCGGAAGTCGCGCACGCGGCTCCGGCCGGAGACTAAGCGGATGCCCATCGATACTCTGACTGTCCGCGACGCCGAGATCCGCGTCTGGAGCCAAGGCGACGGACCCCCGCTCTGCTATCTGCACGGCTTCGAGACCCACCCCGGCGAGGCCGGGTTCCTGCAGCGTTTAGCGGAAGACCATCGTGTGCTGGCGCCAGAGCAGCCGGGCTACGGCGAATCGACCGGCTTCGACCAGATCGACGACATGCTCGACTTGGTCCTCGTCTATCGCCAGCTGATCGAGTCCTGGACGGCCCAGACCGGCGGCGACCGGGTGGACCTAATCGGCCATTCGCTGGGCGGGATGATCGCCGCGGAGTTTGCCGCGCTTTGTCCGCAGCTCGTGCGGCGGCTGGTCCTCGTCGACCCGTTCGGCCTCTGGCTGGACGACGAGCCGCTGGTCGATCCGTTTGTCTTGACGGCCGACGAGCTGAAGCAGGCCAAATGGCACGACCCCGCGGCCGCTCCGGACCCCGAGCCTTCGATCTTTGTGCCCGAGCCCGAGGACACCACCGGCCCCATCCTGGAACGCGCGAAGAATCTCAGCGTCGCGACCAAGTTCCTCTGGCCCCTCCCGGACCGTGGGCTGCGCAAGCGACTACCGTTGATCCAGGCGCCGACCTTGATCATCCATGGTCAATCGGACGGGCTCGTCTCGACGTCCTATGCGGAGCGATTCGCGGCCCTGGTTCCCGGCGCCACGATGGCCGTGATTCCGGAGGCCGGCCATCTGCCGATGATCGAGCGCGAGGACGCCTTCCTGGACGCGGTTCGGCCCTTCCTTGCTGGCTGAAGCCGCCGCATAGTGCCGAAGAGACGCCTCAGCGCTGCCTTGATCCGCGGCAGGGGCGTGATAGCATTTACCGTGGTACGCTCGTAGCGAAATGTTTCCCTGAGGGAAGTTAGATGGCAATCGATCTGGCGACGGCCGGACTCCTTGAGCAGATGGCGTCGGGCGGCGGTAAACCGCTGCACGAAAGCACGCCGGAAGAGGCGCGCGCCTTTGGCGAGGCGCTGGCTGCGATGGCCGGCCCGGCGCCTGCGATGGCGCGGGTGGAGGAGCATCTCGTCGCCGTGGCGGACGGCGAGGTTCCCGTGCGCGTGCTGGTCCCGCTGGACTCACCCGCGGGCGTGATCGTCTACTACCACGGCGGGGGCTGGGTCATCGGCACGCTCGACGAGTTCGACACGGTGGCCCGCAAACTCGCCGAGCGCACCTCGTGCGCGGTGGTGCTGGTGGACTACCGCCTGGCACCGGAGCATCGTTACCCAACCGCCGCCGACGACTCCTACGCGGCGCTCGAGTGGGTCTCGGCCCACATGAACGACATCGCCGGCCCGGACGTGCCGCTGATGGTGGCCGGGGACAGCGCCGGCGGAAACCTCGCTGCCGTGATGGCGGTACGGGCCCGTGATCGCAACGGTCCGTCGCTCGATCTCCAGGTCCTGATTTACCCCGTCACCGACGCTGACTTTGAGCGCCCAACCTACGTCGACCCCGAAAACCAACTGCTGCTGACTCGCGACGCCATGATCTGGTTCTGGGACCATTATGTGCCGGACGCCTCGCGTCGAAGCGAGCCGGATGCGTCGCCGCTACAAACTCCCGATCTCAGCGGGCTGCCTCCGGCCGTTGTACTGACCGCGGAGTACGATCCACTGCGCGACGAGGGCGAAGCATACGCTGAGCGTCTCGAGCAGGCTGGGGTGGCGGTGGATTTCAAGCGCCACGAACGGCAGACCCACGCCTTCTTTACCCTTTTGATACTGCCCGGCAGCGAGTCTGGGATGCAGCAGGTAGTCAAAGCCGCGCGCGCCTGCATCGTGCAGCGATCGAAGTCGGGCGCGGCCGAATCTGCCTGAGCCGACGCCTCTAGCGAGTTCAGCGAGGAGACAACGATGACCACGAGCACACAAGCGGACTTCGGCGCAATCGTGATCGGCGCGGGCTTCTCCGGCCTCTACATGCTCTATCGCCTGCGCGAGGAGCTGGGCATTTCCGCGCAGGTCTATGAGGCCGGGGACGGCGTGGGGGGAACCTGGTACTGGAACCGTTACCCCGGCGCGCGCTGCGACTCCGAGAGCTACATGTATTGCTTCTCCTTTGACAAGGACCTGCTCCAGGACTGGGAGTGGAGCGGGAAGTATCCGGAGCAGCCGGAGATCCTGCGCTACCTTAACCACGTGGCGGACCGCTTTGATCTGCGCCGCAACATCCAGTTCAGCACCCGCGTCACCTCCGCCCATTACCGCGAGGAAGACGACCTCTGGGAGGTGGAGACCGACCAAGGCGATAAGGTCACCGCGCAGTACCTGATCACCGGGATCGGCTGCATCTCCACTGGCCAGATCCCGGAGATCCGGGGCCTCGATTCGTTCAAGGGCGAGTCGTACCACACGGGCGCGTGGCCGCACGAGCCAGTGGACTTCACGGGCAAGCGCGTGGGCGTGATTGGCACCGGCTCCAGCGGGATCCAGTCGATTCCGGTGATCGCCGCGCAAGCCGGCCACCTGACCGTCTTCCAGCGCACCCCGCAGTACACGGTGCCGGCGCGTCACGAGACCGTCGACCATGAGTTCCTCCAGAACGTCAAGGCGAACTACGACGAGATCTGGGATAAGGCGCGGCACTCGGTCGGCGGAATTCCGGTGGACTACGCCGAAGGCTCGGCGCTGGATGTCAGCGATGAGGAGCGCAAGGCCGCGTATGAGGCCGGCTGGGCGCAAGGCGGCTTCAACTTCGTCTTTGGCTCGTTCGAGGATGTCGCCACCGACCGGCGCGCCAACGACACGGCGTCGGAGTTCATCCGCTCCAAGATCCGCGAGATCGTGGACGACCCGGAGACCGCGGAAAAACTGGTGCCGCGCGACCATCCCTTCGGCTCGAAGCGCGCCCTGATCGACACGAACTACTTTGACACCTACAACCGCGACAACGTGACGCTGGTCGACATCCGGCACGGGCCGATCGAAGAGATCACGCCGACCGGTCTGCGCACCGCGGATGAAGAGTACGAACTCGACATCATTGTCTTCGCGACGGGCTTCGATGCGATGACCGGGACGTTCTTCAAGATGGACATCCGCGGCCGGGACGGCCTGCCGCTGAAGGAGAAGTGGGCGGAAGGGCCCAAGACCTACCTGGGTCTTGCCACCGCCGGTTTCCCCAACATGTTCATGATCACGGGTCCCGGCTCGCCCTCCGTGCTGAGCAACATGCCCGTCTCCATTGAGCAGCACGTGGAGTGGATCTCGAACTTCATCGAGACCCTGCGCGAGCGGGATGTGAACGTGGTGGAGGCGGACGCCGAGGCGGAGATCGCTTGGGTGGACCACGTCAACGATCTGGCCGCGGAAACGATGTTCATGCTGGCCGACTCGTGGTACCTGGGCGCGAATATTCCCGGCAAGCCACGCGTCTTCATGCCCTACCCGGGCGGCGTGGGCGCCTACCGCGAGAAGTGCGACGAGGTCACGGCCAGCGGCTACGACGGATTCGTGATGCAGGCAAGCGAGCCGGCCGAAGCCACGGCGGGCTCCTAACCGCTGCGGGCTCCGAGCCCGCCCGGCAGGCCTGACCGAGCGATCGGGACTGACGCTAGTGGCGTGGGCGATCCTGATCCGGCGGAATCCCGCTAGCGACGACAGCGGTTGCCTGTCGGTGGATTGAGCTACAGCGCAGTGCGGCCACTACGACCTGGCTGCAGTACCGTCGGTAAATGCCCAACACGCATTTCCCGGTGGCGGCGCGCTGATCGTGACGGCCTGTGGGGGCGGATCAGAATCCCGCGCGACGGTGCTGGCGGTCGATCTCGTGGCAGGGGCTGGGGAAGTGACCTACGTTGTGGGTGCCGGCCCCTCGGAAACGGTGCGGGGGTCGGTGCCGTGTGCGCAAGAGGTCGCGGTCGGTGAGCCGATCCGGCCCTGCGTGCTGAACTATCCATGGGAGGCGGACGTGGACCCCGTTTGGTCCCCCGATGGCATCCGAATCGCCTTCGTCCTGGACCGCCTCGGGTGTCGCGGCGCAAGACCCCCCGCAAAGCGGCGCAATCCCGCTAGCGGCCGACGGCTATCGGTCGCTGGATTGAGTCAGCGCGAAGTACGGCCAGAACGACTTCGCTGCGGTACCGTCAGTGAATGCGCAATAGGCATTTCGACGCCGTGGCGCGATGCTGAGGCTCGTTCGCGATGAGTCGCTACGCGGGCTCGTCGCCGTCTTCCTGATCGGCGGCGGCATCACCGCACTGTTCATGTGGATCGCGCTGGGTGACGGTTGGGTCTCGCAAGACGACGTCGCGCGGGAGTTCGAGAGCGGACGCGCGCGCGGCCTCTTTTCCGGCTTTCAGGACGCGCGCGACGAGGGAATCGCGGCGGGCGTCGAGGCGGGACGGCTTGCCGGCGGGGCACAGACCGCTGCCGGCACGACGCTGGAAGCCGCCGACGCGGGCTTCGCCCAGGGCTGGAACGACGCCATCACGCGCGCGATCGATATGGCCATCCCCGCCCGGCTCGGCTTAGTGGACGCGTTGGCGGAGTGGCGCGGGCTGCGCCTGCCGGTGCCCGTCGCGATCCCGCCGCCGCCGGCGTTTGAGGAGCTGGAGCCATGAGTCGCGACTCCGATCGCCCCCGCTCCGGACTGACCCGTTCGACAGGGCGGCGGAGCTTCGACCTGTTGGGGGTACCCGGCTTGCTGGCCTTCCTGGCCGGGGTCGTGGTCGTCGCCTTGGTGGGCATCGTGATCGACCCGCTTGGCTTCCCCAGCCGTGCCGATGCGGTTCGCTCCGGCGAGCGTGGCTTCGAAGAATCCTATCTGGAGCGCCAGCCGGAGGGCTTCAGCGAGGGCTTCGACGCGGGCTATGCGGGAGGGTTCGCGTTGGGAGTACTGGGCGCGGCACCTGGGCCGTACCGTGATGCGTTCGCGGAGAGCTACCAGCGGGGTTGGGACGAATCGGTCATTGCTGCCCAGGAGGCGGCTCGTGCGATTCCCCTGCCCGACGACGCGACCGAGTTTCGCGTCCTCTCCCGCATGCCAGACGGCGCCAGCGCCGTCGAGCGCCTGGCCAGTGCCCCCGACCCCTAGGGGGCAGTGTGGGCAAGGAGTATGCCGTGAGCTTGCCGTTGAGGTTTGGAATTCTCGCTCCGCAGGTGGTGCCGTACGCGGTCCAACTCGTCCGCTGGCGGGAGTTAGAGGCGTACGGCTTCGACAGCCTTTGGCTCGCCGATCACTTTGTGAACCCCAATATGCCGTCGGGACGTTGGTTCGAGGCCTACGCGATCTTGGCCGCAGCCGCCGCGCAGACGAGCCGGATCCGGCTTGGCGCATTGGTCACGTCGATCACGTTCCGCCATCCAGCGCTGTTTGCGAAGGAGGCGCTGACGATCGATCACATCTCGAACGGGCGGTTCGAGTTGGGACTCGGAGCCGGTGGAGCTCCGAACGACTTTGAGATGACAGGCCTGCAAGGCTGGGAGCCGCCCGAGCGTGCCCGCCGCTTCAGCGAATTCGTGCTGATGGTCGACACGCTGCTACGCCAGGAGCCGGGCCCGGGGGCCTCGTTCGAAGGCACGTACTATCAGGCCACCGACGCGATCATGAACCCCGCACCGGTCCAGCAACCGAGGCCGCCTCTCACGCTCGCAGCCGCCGGACCGGTGACGATGAAGTTCACCGCGCTTCACGCCGATTCCTGGAATCAGGTCCCCAGCCAGATGGGTCGGGACCAGCGGCCCCCGACTGCGGCAGAGTGCGTAGAGGCGGTGCGCTCTCGGAACGCGCGGATGGACGATTTCTGCGCCGCTGTGGGGCGAGATCCGGACACCCTTCGCCGCTCGATTCTGGCCGGCGGCGGCGTGACGCCGGACGCCCTCTGGTCGTCTCCCGAGGCGTTCCGCGACTTTGTTGGTCGCTACCAAGAGGTCGGCGTCAACGAGTTCATCTTCTATTACCCCTCTCGCGTCGAGCAGGCTGACGGTCACTACGAGCGAATCGCCCGGGAGGTCATTCCGGCGCTGAAGGAAGCGGCCCGCGCGTAACGCGAAACGAAACCGAAGAGTAGCCTGCCGCGGCGGCTTGGAGTGCGCCCGCGAAGGCGGAAACGGACGACCGGGTCGCCAAGTTCGGCCGAAGCTGACTCTTGGCCTCTCAGCACCGAGACTGCGGCCCTGCCCGCGCACGACGCGATGGGTGACGCGGCGCAAGCACGAGGGACAGTCATGGCATCACTCAACCGAGTTCTGATCAGCAATCGCGGCGAGGTGGCGATCCGCATCGCCAAGGCCGCTTCCGCCCTTGGCCTGGAGTCCGTGGGGGTCTACCCCCCGGCCGACTCGCTCTCGCTGCACACCCGATTCACGACGGAGGCGCGCGAGATTGGCCAACCGGGAGGCGGCGCGAACGACGCCCTGCGCGCCTACCTCGACGCCGAGACCCTGGTGCAGACGGCGAAGCTCAGCGGCTGCGATAGCGTGCACCCCGGCTACGGCTTCCTCTCGGAGGACGCCGACTTCGCGGCCCTGTGCGCCGACGAGGGCCTGACCTTCGTTGGTCCACCGCCCGCAGCCCTCAGCCTGTTCGGCGACAAGCTGCGCGCGCGACAACTGGCACAGTCGCTCGAGATCCCCGTCGTGCCTGGTAGCGCCCAGGTGCTCAAGTCGGCGACGGAGGCAGAGGAGATCGCGCGCGATCTGGGCTACCCAGTCATGCTCAAGGCGGCGGGCGGGGGCGGCGGGCGGGGGATGCGCGTGGTTGAGGGATCGGAAGGGATGGCGGAGGCGTTCGACCGCTGTCGCAGCGAAGCCGAAGCCGCCTTTGGCGACGGCGCCGTCTTCGTCGAGAAGCTGGTCCAGCGGCCGCGCCACATCGAGGTCCAGATCCTGGCCGACGCCGGGGGCAACGTCGTGCATCTGCATGAGCGCGACTGCTCCGTGCAGTTGCGTCACCAGAAAGTCGTCGAGGTTGCGCCGGCGCCGGCGCTGGATGCAGCTCTGCGGGCCGACATCCTGGCCGACGCAGTCAAGCTGGTTCGCGCGGCGGAGTACGTCAACGCCGGCACGGTGGAGTTCCTCGTTGTGCCCGAGAGCGGCGAGCATTTTTTCATCGAGTGCAACCCGCGCATCCAGGTGGAGCACACGGTCACCGAGCAGGTGACGGGGATCGATCTGGTCGAGGCGCAGTTCCAGATCGCGGCCGGTGCGTCGCTTGCGTCGCTCGGCCTGGCCGACCAGGCCGCCGTCGGTGCGCCGCGCGGCTACGCCGTACAGGCACGAGTCGTCGCGCGAGGCGCCGGCACACTCACGGCCTACAAAGAGCCGTCCGGCCCGGGCGTGCGCGTCGATGCCTGCGGCTACGTGGGCTACGCGATTCAGCCCCAATTCGACCCGTTGCTTGCCAAAGTGATCGGCTCGTCGAATTCGAAGGCGTCCTACGAGTCCGCCCTCGATCGCACCTTGCGCGCGCTCGACGAGTTTCATATCGCCGGGCTGTCCACCAATATTCCGCAGCTCCGTGCGATCCTCGTGCACCCGGACGTTCGGGGCGGCGACGCTCGCACCTCGCTGCTGAGCGACGAGCCGGAGTTGACCGCGACGCCGGCCAAGACGGTGCACGGTGCCGCAGTCGGGCTGCTTGAGCAACAAGCGACAACACTCGGTCGTGTCCCCGGTGCGCCGGCGGCCGGGGGTGCCGCGATGGCACCGCTGCCGCTGCTTCCGCCCCTGCCGGTCGAAGAAGGCCGACAAGGTGTTGCCTGTCCGATGGACGGTGTCGTCGTCGAGCTTCTCGTCGGCAAGGGCGATCACGTCGCGGCCGGCGACCCGCTGCTGGTGATCAGCGCGATGAAGATGGAGACGGTCGTCGCCGCCACGTGCGCAGGTGTCGTCACCGCCGTTCTGGCGCTGAACGTCGGCGATGGGGTCGCGGTCGCCCAAGTCATCGCCGTGATTGCGCCGCGCGAGGGCGACCTCCAGGCTGCCAGCGACGACTCCGACCGCGCGGGGCCCTGGGGCCCCACCCTCGATGCGGTCAGCACACTGCAGGATCTCGCCGCGGACCGGCTGGCACCGGGCTCGTTGGAACCGGGCGTCGTCCGCCAACGTAGCCGGGGCAAGCTGACCTGCCGCGAGCGGATCGATCTACTACTCGACGACGACTCATTCCGCGAGGTCGGTAGCGTGGCGGGCTTCGCCTCCTACGACGAGGACGGCGGCGTGACCGACTTTACCCCGGCCAACCATGTCGGCGGCTGGGGCACGATCGATGGGCGCTCGGCGATCGTCTGCGCGGACGACTTTACCTCGCGCGGGGGCCACGCGGACGGTGCGATCGGCGCCAAGGCGGGCTACCTCGATCGCCTCTCGATAGAGCTACGCGCGCCGTCGCTGCGTCTGCTGGACGGCTCATCCGGCGGCGGCAGCGTCGCGGCCATGGTCCCGCAGCAGAGGAGCGACGGGGAAAGCAACGCCCGAGAGAGCCACGGCGCGATCAAAGCTGGCCAGCCCCGCGTGACCGGCGGCGGCGGGTCGATGCTGCCGGGTCACCTCGGCAGCACGATGTACGCCGAGCAGCTCTCGACGGTGCCGGTGGTCAATCTCCTGCTCGGCAGCGTCGTAGGCATCGGCGCGGCGAAGGCGGTGTTGGGCCACTTCTCGGTCATGGTGCGCGACATCGCCCAGCTCTTCGTAGCCGGTCCTCCCGTCGTCACGCACATGATGGGCTACGACATCAGCAAGGAAGACTTGGGCGGCTGGCACATCCATTGTCGCAACGGCTCCGTCGACAACCTGGCCGAGACGGAAGAGGAGGCGGTCGAGATGACCAAGCGCTTCCTCTCCTATCTGCCCTCCAGCGTCTACGAGGCACCGCCGGTTCTGCCGCCAAACCCCGCCGACCCGGCGGGCCGGCGGGAGCAAGAGCTCTCCACGCTCATCCCGCGCAAGCGCACGACCACCTTCGACGTGCGGCGTGCGATCACGCTGATGGCGGACAAAGACTCGTTCTTCGAGATTGGCTCGCTTTGGGCCACCGACCAGGTGACTGGCTTCGTTCGCTTCAACGGCTATCCACTCGGCGTGATTGCCTCCGACAGCCAGCACGCCAATGGCGGCGCCCTGACGGCCGACGGCTGCGATAAGCTGACGCGCCACCTCGATCTGTGCGACCTCTTCCATATCCCCGTGCTCAACCTGGTCGACAATCCCGGCTTCGCGGTCGGGCTGGAACATGAACTGACGGGCACTATCCGCCGCGGCGGCGAGTGGATGATCGCGTTCGCTCAGGCGAGCGCCCCCATCTTCACGGTGCTGATGCGGCGCAGCTTCGGCGTAGCGGGCAACAACTATGCGACGCCCCGCGCCCAGCCGTCGGTCCGGGTCACCTGGCCCGCCGCCGACGTCGGAGGCATTCCGCCCGAAGGCGGCATCGAAGCGGCCTACAAGCGCCAGCTCGCGGGGGCGGAGGATCCCGAGGCGCTGCGCCAGGAGCTGATGGACCGCATCGAAAGCGCCCGCGGCCCGCTCGGGCCGCTCTCGCGCTTCCAGATCGAAGAGATGCTCGACCCGGCGGACACGCGCCAGTTCATCTGCGAATGGGTCAAGACTGCCTATCGCATCGTCTCGCAGCCGGACCAGCTCGGCCCGCGAGCGCTGCAGTTTCGCCCGTAGGCGCCCGGCGTTTCAGTCGGCTGCTGGTCCAGATCGTTGATGCCGGGACTGATCCGAGCAGCGTGAACATCGGAGAATCCACACGAGCCAGGAACGCTTCGCCGAGGTCATGCGCCTCTCTCTGGAGGAGGCCGTTGGCAAGGGCAACCTTGACGTGATCGACACCTTCACCGCCGATGAGTTTTCGGCGGGGGCGGGGCCCGGCGGCGAAGTCTGGCCGGCGGTTCAGAACCTGCTGCTAGCGGCTCGTGCGCTCGGTTTGGGAGCGGTCCGAACCACGCTTCATGGCCGGCCGTGAAGCAGTCCAGGGCGTAGTCAGTCTGCCGGAGGCGATCGTTCCGCTTTGCCTGATTTCGCTAGGGCACCCCACGGGCGACTTTGGGCGTCATGCGGCGTTCCGCGACCGAGGTCATCCACGGGGACCAGTTGAGCTGACGAAGGACCGTCGGTCAGTGCGCTGCGGTAGATCGCCAGCGAGAGCGGCCCGAGCGTGACTGTCAGCGTCGATCCCACCAGCGACGTGGGGATTGCGCCCTCCGCCGCGCGCGGGGATCGGGATCCAGCGCGTCCGCCAGCCGTTGCAGGAAGCCGCGCCAGCGCTCATCCCACGGCACCGTCGCGGCGAGCGCGAGCGTCATTCCGCCGGCGACGGCCAGCGCGATCATGACCGGTTGCCAGGCGCGCCGAACCCAAGCGGGACTGCGCGCAGGGGGCTGCGGTGAGGCCAGACGAGGCGATCTGGTGTCGGTTTCGACGGCGGCCGCGCCGTTCGCGGCTGCGAGGGGCAAAGCGGCGGCGCTCGCTGCGGGGCGCTGAGCTGCGCCAAGGGGCAGTGGGGGCGGTGGCTGCGGACGCGCAGCAGGCGTTTGGGCTGCTTCTGGGTCGGCCGGAGAGGTCGCCGGAGTTTTTCCGCTGAGTCGATCGGCTTCCGCTTGCGTCAACTGCCCCGAGGCTACCCGAGTAGCGGCCTGCGCCGGCGAGAGTTGTACTTGGGTGAGCTGTTCGACGCGCAGCCGGCGCAGCCGCGTACTGAGCAAGAAAAATAGAATTACGGTCGCCAACAGCACGATCGAGGAGCCGAGTACCGCCGTCTGGGCACCGAATTTGTCGGCGGCGATCGTGACCGGCAGGACGCCGAGCGGCATCAGCCCGAACGACATCATCGTCACCGACATCACCCTTCCGCGTACCTCGGCTGGGAGACGGGCCTGGATCACGGTCTGATTCGTGGTCTGGAAGACCATGCCGCCGATGTTGCCGATACCCAGGAAAATCAGTGCGGGCAGGAACGACGAGGTTTGCGTGAAGACGATGAAGAGAAGCGCCATCCAGACGCCACCGGCGAACATCAAGCGGCCTTTCATGGGGAAGCCGTGCATCCGCGCTGCCAGCGTCGCGCCGGTCAGCCCGCCGACCCCGGTCGCCATCGCCAGCAGTCCCAGGCCGGTGTCGGGCCGTCCGAAGACGTCGCTCGCGAAGACCGGCAACATCATCTGCAGCGGGAAGGCGAAGAGCGGGAACACCAGCCCGAGAATCAGGAGCTGTGCGATCAGCCGGTTCTGCGCGATGTACCGGAAGCCGCCCATGAGGTCTTTGCGGAACTTCTGCGGAGGCCGCGTGTTCTTCATGCCGTGTTTCGGCAGATGTAGCTCTGACACCGTCGCCAGCACGAACAGGACGAAGGTGACCATATAGGCCCAGCCGACGCCGACCGGGGCGATCAGAAGCCCGGCCAGCGCCGGTCCCAGGATCCGCGTCACGTTCATCCCGGCCTGCTGGAGCGAGACCGCATTCATCAATTTGTGCTGTGGAACCAGCTGGGGCACGATCGCTTGGCGGGCCGGCATGTTGAATGACATGAACAGACCCGACACCACAGACACCACGGCAAGCTGCCAGAACTGCACGTCGCTGGTGAGAATCAGCAGGCTCATGATCAGCGCCGAGAGGGCGCTGCCGGTCTGCGAGACCATCAGCAGCGTGCGTTTGTTGACGCGGTCGGCCAAGGTTCCCGCGATCGGCGCGGAGACCAGCATGGGGATCGCGGCCGAAGCGGAAATCACGCCCAGGGCCGTCGCCGCGTTCGTCAAGTCGAAGGCCAGGAAGCCGCGCAGGATCAGCTGCATCTGCATGGCCATGAAAAAGGCCATGGTGCCGGACAAGTACCAGGCGTAATCCCTCTCCGCCAAGGCGGTGAACATCGACCCTCCACTGTGCGGCGTGGTCGAGTCAGGGCGCGCTGGGGCAGGGGCCTGGGCGGTCATGGATCTCGCTTCAATTGGGATGAAAATCCCTGCTTGCGAAGGTGATTATCCGTCTAGTAGAGATATTTCGCTACTCATGAGTTACTTTCAGGCCCGCTTCACGACGGCGCGCTGGATTCTGGCTCTGAGGCCCTGAGCCGGGCCGGCGAGTAGGCCGGTCCCACGGCTCCGGCGACAGACGTGCGAGTCCTGTCGCCGGAGCCGCAACGCCGCTGCGGACCGGATTGACCTGACCTCGCGCGGTGGTCAAAGATCCGTATCACCAGAAATATCTCGACTACGCCAATGTATGATCTGCGGTTGACAGATTTGGCATGGTTACCGACCTAACTTTTTGAGGAGCCATCGGTCAGGGCGATGCGGGGAAAGCGAGGCGTTCCGTGGCTCGGTTGCCGGACTTCAATCCGCAGGACGCGGCGTTCCTCGCTGATCCGCACGGCACCTTCCGCGAGATGCGGCGCTTGGAGCCGGTGCACTGGAGCAGTCCCCTGCAGTCCTGGATCCTGACGCGCCGCGCTGATGCCCTAGCCGTCTTGCTCGATTCCGAGACGTTCGCGATCGGATCGGCCCATGCTGGCGGCGCCGTGGGACGCGACATCCAACGATCGAGCGCGGGCGCCCCGCTGCCGCCCACGGCGATGCTGACCGAGCTTGATGGACCTGCGCACTCCAAACTGCGTCAACACATCGCGTCCGCATTCACGCCCCGCGCACTCACGCCGGTCCGGCCCAATGTCCGCGCCACCGCCGCGGGAATGCTTGAGCGGAGCGTGGGTGAGCCCTTCGAGTTCGTCGAGAGTTTGGCCATTCCGCTGCCGATCTTGGCGGCGTTCGCTCTCCTCGGGATCCATCCCGAGGACCAAGAACTGGTCTACGCGCGCGAGCATACTGATGCGCGCGATGCAGTACTCCGACCCGCGGATGCGCGACCAAGTCGCGCGGGCGCGCGACGAACTCGACCAGCTCGTGCAGACCGTGCTTCCCCGCCGCGTCCGGCGCCCCGGCCTGCTGGCGGATCTGCTCGACGCCCACGAGGCCGGCGATTTGACGCAGGAGGAGCTGCTGGGTCTGATCACGTTCCTCTGCACCGTCGGCCAAGCCCCAACGGCGTTCGCGCTCTCGATGGCCGTCCTCTCCCTGCTGCGTCACCCCGACGAACTGGCGCGGCTACGGGCTGAGCCCAAGCTGCTCAGCGGCGTGCTCGACGAGGCGGTTCGCTTCGATAGCCCCACCCGCCTGATCCGGCGCTTCGCGACCAGCCGGACCGAACTCGGTAGCGTCACGATTGAGGCTGGCCAGCAGATTCAAATCATGGTGCCGGCCACCAATCGTGATCCGGAAGTGTTCGCGGACCCGGATCGATTCGATATCAGCGGCGGCGCGCAGCAGCATCTCAGCTTTGGCTGGGGCAGCCATCTCTGCATGGGGCCGCACCTGACCCGGATCATCGCCGAAGAGGTGATCGGCCTGCTGCTGGAGGAGTTCCCAGCCTTGGCCCTGGGCGAGCGGCTGGAGATGGCGACGGGCCTCTTTCACGGGCCGGCGGTGATGGATCTCGTGGGTCGGCGGGGGATGCAAGTCTCGCTGCAGGCTCGGCCGGTGCCCATCGCGAAGACCGGCCGCAACGACGCGTGCCCGTGCGGCTCCGGCAAGAAGTACAAGCGCTGTCACGGCGCGGCCGCGTAGGTGCCAACCGTCGGCAGGCCGCCATGTCTGGGCACATGCGAGCCACGTTCTCCGGCTAGACTCGCGACATGGTTGCTCCTCTCGACGGACTTCGGGTGCTTGATCTGGCCCAGGGCCTTGCTGGGCCGTTCTGCGCCAAGTTGCTGGCGGATCAGGGTGCGGACGTCGTCAAGATCGAGCCCCTCGGCGGCGATCTCGCGCGGTCGTTTGGGCCTTTCCCCAGCGACAAGCCGGATCCCGAGGCGAGCGGCAGTTTCGTTTTCGTCAACACCAGCAAGCGGGGCGTCACGCTCGATCTCGATTCAAGCGAGGGCCGGGCGGATCTCCAGCGATTGCTCGGCCGCTACGACGTTGTGATCGCGGGCGAGACGGAACCCCAGCTGGCGGCGCGCGGGCTGGGCTTGTCGCAGCTGCGGGCC
>CAUYZA010000017.1:0-20588 GCA_963577225.1 Dehalococcoidia bacterium
CGCCCAGCGCTAGCGTTCCGGATCTCGATCTGCAGGGGCTTGAATTGGCGCGCCGGCTCGTGGACGAGCTGTCCGAGAAACAGGCCGAAGGCATCGTGCTGCTCGACATCGCCGAGGTGTCGAGCGTGGCCGACTACTTCGTGATCGGTTCCACGATGTCCAAACGTCAGTTCGAGGCGGTCGAAGACGCCCTGCGTAAGGTCAACGTGATCCGGCCTCGTATTGAGGGGACCGCTGCCTCCGGCTGGCAACTGTTCGACTTCGGGGATGTAATCGTGCATCTCTTCGGCCGTGATGAGCGTGCGTTCTACGAACTTGAGAGCCTCTGGGCGCATGGCAACCAGCTCCTGCGCATGGAGTAGCCAGCCCGATTGCCCCATCCCCAACAGTGTACGGAGTCCGCCGCCAGCGCGACGGTTACTACTCGACGATCCAGCGCTCGGCGTCGCGCTCCCAAGTCAGCAGCTCCTCCGGCGAGAAGAAGATCTTGGTTTCGCGCTCGGCCGCCTGCGGCGAGTCGGAGCTGTGTACGACGTTGCGTCCGATGTTGAGGCCGAGATCGCCGCGGATCGTACCCGCCACAGCGTCCAGCGGGTCCGTCGCACCCATCGCCGCGCGCGCCGCGCGAACGGCGTCCGGTCCCTCGAACACCGCCGCCACGATCGGCGACGACGTCATGAACGCCTTCAAGCCTGGGAAGAACGGCTTGTCGACGTGCGCTTCATAGTGTTGGTCGGCGATGGCATCGGTCATCTTCATCAGCTTGAGCGCGACCAGCTTGAGGCCGCGACCCTCCAGGCGACCGAGGACCTCGCCGGCCAAGCCGCGCTGTACACCGTCCGGTTTCACCAACACGAGCGTTCGTTCCAAACTCACTCGTTCGCCTCCAAGGGCTTCGTCTCCAGTGGCTTCGTCTCTAGCGGGAAGGCCTCCTCGACGACAGGAGCCTGTGGCCCAATCGCCGGTTCGCGGAGGTAGAGCGGTTCCAGTTGCTGCGCTGGAAAGTCACGTCCGGCCGCCCGGCCTCGATCCCAATCGCGATATGCCAGCTCCGCCAGAAGCGCCGCCCGTCGCATGTTCGCCGCCCCGCCAGCCACCGTCCAGCCAAGGCGTGTCAGATGTTCGACCACGGCCGGCGGCAAGCGATCCGCCTCGCCACAGAGCACGCCAGTCCCACGCAACTCGTCCAGCCGTGCCGCTAATGCGCGCGGGGTCACGAGCGTTGGCGCCGCAAGCTCCCGCCAGTGAGCCGCTGGTCCCTGATAGATTGCCAGGGCCCATTGACCCCGTCCGGCGTCGTGCAGCGCGACGATCGGACCCCGCACAGCGGCCTGCCCGTACGCCTCGATCTCCAACCGTCCCATCCCGACCGCGGCAAGATCCAATACCGTCGCGAGCGCCGCCGCGGCCGCCATCCCCGCCCGGATGCCGCCGTACGCCCCGGGCCCAACGTCCACGAAGACCGCCTCAAGTTCCGCGCGCTCGATCGCGGCGGCCTTGCAGACGGCGTCGATCATCGGAACCAACGTGGGCGTGTGACGCCGGCCCGTGGGCCAGCTGATCTCGGCCAGCACGCGCCCGCCGTCGCTGACGGCCACACTCGCCGACGGTCCCACGCTGTCGATCGCGAGTTCCACAGCCTACTCGCAGGCGATCCGCAGAGCGGCGAGCAAGTCCTCACTGCGCGGACCGGTCGATTCGAGACAGAGCTGTCGGTCATCCGCGCCGGCGCCGGACGCGATCTCGACGCGCAGATGGTCGGTGGGCAGATTCGCGCCCGCGCGCTCGGGCCACTCGACGAGCAGCACCGACTCAGTCGCGATCTCGTCCAGAGCAAGCTCTTCGATCTCGTCCCCACCAGCCAAGCGGTACAAATCGGCGTGCGCCAAGGGAACACGGCCCGCGCCATATTCGTTGACCAGCACAAACGTCGGGCTGTTGACGATGCCGGGCACCCCCAGCCCCTTCGCGACCCCCTGGGCGAAGACGGTCTTGCCCGCCCCCAGCTCGCCCGACAGCAGCACCACGTTGCCCGCCGTCGCGAGAGCGCCCAGCGCTTCGCCGATCCGGCGTGTCGCGTCGGGGCTGCCGCTCCCGGTCGACCACGTCTCGGCCGGCGGACGATCGTTCTTCGGCTGCGTCGTCGTCATCGTCGGTCGAGTATATGCCCGGCGTTCGTCGCAACGGCCGCCGCGAAGTCCGTTGTGCGCGACGCAGGTATCATCGCGGACATGCCTGACGAGATTTGGATTACCTGCACGCTGCCAGTTTCGGCCGCGGCCCAAGAACGCATTCGCGCCGTCGACGAGCGGATCCGCCTGCACGTCCTCAGTCGCGACGCCGCCCGCCGCCTCAACGACCCGCAGCGCGAGGTCGACGACCCCGCTGCCGCCGATGAAGAGGTGCGGGCCGCGCTGGCCGCCGCAGAGATCTGGTTCGGCTTCTCCTGGCCTGAGATGAAATTCCCCTCAACGGATGGCAAATTGCGTTGGATCCAGCTCGCCTCGGCCGGTGCCGAAGGGCTGCTCAACCAGCAACCGCCCCAGCACCTCCAACTGACCAACTCGTCCGGCCTGGCGGCGACGCCGATCGGCGAGTGGGTGCTGACCTTCATGCTGATGCACGCCAAGCAGATGCCGCTGGCGCTCGACCAGCAGCGCAACGCCACCTGGAAGCGCTACCGCGTGACCACGCTGCGCGATTCGACCGTCGCCGTAATCGGGTTGGGCGCCATCGGCGGCGAAGTCGCGCGACTCAGCCACGCCTTCGGGGCGCGTGTGATCGCAACGCGCCGCTCCGCCCAACCGGGCGACAGCGCGGAGTTCGTGGACGCGCTGTTCCCAGCCGACGCGCTGCATGAGGTGCTGGCGCAGGCTGACTACGTGGCCCTCTGCGTGCCCGGCACGAACGAGACGCGCCGGCTGATCGGCGCGGCGGAGCTGGCCGGGATGCAGCCCAACGCTGTCCTGATCAACATCGCGCGGGGCACCGTCGTCGATTGGGGCGCCATGTGCGACGCCCTACGCGCCAGCAACCTCGCGGCCGTCTACACCGACGTCAGCGATCCGGAGCCCCTGCCACCCGACGACCCCTCCTGGCAGGTGCCGAACCTCTTCATCACGCCGCACAACAGCGGCAACCAGCCGGACTACGTTGACCGCGCAGCGGATCTGTTGATCGAGAATCTGCGGCGCTATCTGCAAAGCGAGCCACTGGCGAACGTCGTCGAACCGGAGCGCGGCTACTAACGCTACTTCTTGCCGTTGCGTTTCGGCTTCGTCGTGCCGCTGCCGTTACCGGAGCTCTTCTTGGCCTTGGTCTTGGTAGCAGCCTTCTTGGCGGTCTTCTTCGCCGTACGGGTGGTCTTGGCGGCGGTAGGCTTCGTCGTGGCGCCGCCGTTGCCGGACGTTTCTGGCGCCTCAGTCTCGGCTTCTTCGAGCCCCGGCTTCTCGCCAAACGACCGGCTCATGTCGACGACAGCCACCGCCGCCACGCGGTCGTCGCCGGTGGACATCACCGTGACGCCCTGCGTCGAACGGCCCACGGCCGCGATTGATTGCACGGTGGTGCGCAAAAACTTGCCGCCCCCGGCAATCAGCACGAGTTCCTCGCTGCCGTCGACCTGCCGCAACGCGACGACCAGGCCGGTCCGGTCGGTCACCTTGTGAGCGATCATGCCCTTGCCCGCCCGGCCCTTCTGGGGGTAATCGGCCTCCGGCGTGCGCTTGCCGAAGCCACGCGCTGTCACGGTCAAAAACTGAGATCCAGTGCGAATCGCCTCAAGTCCGATCAGCGCGTTGCCACTCGGCACCCGGATCGCGCGTACGCCGCCACTGGATCGTGAGGCGGAACGCAGCGAGTCGACGGGGAAGCGCACGGCCAGCCCGGCATCGGTCATCACCATTACGTCTTCGCCGTCGTGGGCGTACGCGGCACGCACGAGCCGGTCGCCGTCTCTGATGTTGAAGGCGATCAGGCCCGCCCGACGCACGCTGGCGAAGTCGGACAGTGGCGTCTTCTTGATTTGACCATCGCGCGTGGCGAGCAGGATGTAGTCCTGCGCGAAGTCGGTGGCCGGCACGATCGTCGTGACGGACTCACCGGCGCCGATCTGGATCAGGTTGCGCAGGGGCAGGCCACGCGCCTCGCGCGTACGCTCCTCCACCTCGTGCGCCTTGAGGGCGAAGACCCGGCCCTTGTCGGTGAACATCAACAAGTGGTCGTGGGTGTCGGCGACCAGCAGGTGCGCCACGAGGTCTTCGTCGCGGGTCTGCATCCCCTTCACGCCCTTGCCGCCCCGATGCTGCGATCGGTAGGTCTCCAGCGGCACGCGCTTGACGTATCCGTCGTCGCTGACGGATACCACGCAGGCTTGATGGGCGATCAGGTCCTCCGCGTTGAAGTCCTCCACGTCCTGCGCCACGATCGCGGTCCGGCGTTCGCCGGCATAGAGCTCCGTCAGTTCGGAGACATCGTCCGCGATCAGCGCGTCCACCTTCTTCTCATCGGCCAGTAGGCCTTCGAGATGCTCGATCGTCTCCAAGAGGTCCTTAAACTCTTCCTCCAGCTTGGTCCGCTCCAGCGCGGCCAAGCGCCGCAGCTGCATATCGAGTACGGCCTGGGCCTGGCGCTCACTTAGGTTGAAGGGGCGCCCCTGCAAGGCCTGTTTGGCGGCGTCCGCCGAATCGGCCTCGCGGATCTTCTTGATGATGCGATCGATCTTGCCGATCGCCGTCAGCAACCCCTCGACGATGTGATGCCGATCGCGCGCCTTCTCGAGATCGAATTCCGTGCGACGCCGGATGATGTCGCGGCGGTGGTTGATGTAGCACTCCAGCGCCAGCTTGAGTGGAATACGACGCGGCCGCTCATCGATCAGCGCCACCATGTTGGCGCTGAAGGTCGTCTGCAGCGTCGTCATCTTGTGCAGACGCGCCAACGCCATCTGGACGTTCCCATCGCGCTTGAGCTCCACCACGACGCGCAGCCCGTGGCGATCCGACTCGTCGCGCAGGTCGGCGATCCCCTCCAGGCGTTTGTCGCGCACCAAGTGCGCGATCTGTTCGACCAGTGCCGCCTTGTTGACCTGGTAGGGCAGTTCCGTGAAGACGAGCTGCATACGACCGCCGCGCGCCGTCTCTTCTACGTGGTGCACGGCTCGCATCACGAAGCGGCCACGGCCGGTCGCCCAGAGCTCACGCAACATGTGCCGGTCGCGGCCGGCAAAGACGATGGCGCCGGTGGGAAACTCGGGCCCTTGCACAACGCTCATCAACTCGTCGACACCGGCCTCCGGGTTTTCCAAGAGCAGTTTGACCGCGTCCCCGATCTCGCCCAGGTGGTGCGGCGGCATGTTCGTCGCCATCCCGACGGCGATCCCCGTCGATCCGTTGACGAGCAGGTTCGGTATGCGGGCCGGCAGAACGGTGGGCTCGTTGAGGCTGTCGTCGTAGTTGGGTCGAAAATCGACGGTCTGCTTGTCAAGGTCGGCCAGCATCTCTTCGGCGTGCGCGCTGAGCCGCGCTTCGGTGTAGCGCATGGCCGCCGGCGGATCGTTGTCGATCGAGCCGAAGTTGCCCTGCCCGTCGACGAGCGGATAGCGCAGGCTGAAGTCCTGCGCCATGCGCACCATCGCCTCGTAGACGGGAGTATCGGAGTGGGGGTGGTACTTGCCCAGCACCTCCCCAACGACGGTTGCGCTCTTCTTGTGGCGCCCGTTGGCGCGCAGCGAGAGGTCGTCCATGGCGTAGAGAATGCGACGCTGGACGGGCTTGAGGCCGTCGCGAATGTCGGGCAGCGCGCGCTGAACGATCACGCTCATGGCGTAATCGAGGTAGGACGTGCGCATCTCATCGACGATGCGTCGAGGGCGAATATTCTCCGTGGCAGTGACCATTGGACCCGGTGCCCTTCAGCCGACCTACTCCCCCGCGTAGACCGCGATATGCGGTCTACGTCGCCCGGAAGGCGGGTTCACGAATCGAGTCGACCGACCCGCTTCGAACCCTGACCTCACCCCAGCCCCACGGGCTGCTCCGCGCCACCGGTGCCCCAATATTCTATCAGTTCGAGGCTGTCAGATCGCGGGCTTTGATGACAGATCTCCACTCGCTCCGCGCCTGCTTTATTCGCCCTTGAGCGCCTCCGCGAAGCCCTCGCGCTCCACGACGGACCACCAGGCAGGCAGCGGAAGCGGCTGGCCGTAGCCCTCCAGCAGCTCGCGCAGGTCACGTCGGTGTGAGTCGGGCAGCTGGCAGCCGTCCCAGGTCAGCGTCTCGCCACGCACGGTTAGCGCGCGCTGAACGGCGTCCTGCAGCACCGTCAGCTCCGACACGCCCTGGGACTCACCGCTGTGCCCCTCCGGGGGGTTGCCTGCGTAGAGCAGTGGCGCCGCCTCGTCGTCGGGCCAGGCCAGCCGCGCGTCGTAGCACCAGGCATAAACCGCGGCCGGGCCTTCATCCACCCCATGCACCGCCACGACGGCAGCACCCGCCGCGTCTGAGCCACACTCCACCAGGCGATAACGAGGTCCCTCGCTGCGAGCGACGGCTTCCAACTGCTCGGCCGTCAGCCATTGCAGCCAGGTGTGGGTCACGGCTTCGGAGTCTGGCCAGACCGTGACCGGAATGTAGCCCTTGCGCAACGAGAAGCCCGCGCAATAGACAATGCGTAGGCCGCGCACGCTGCAGCCGAACACCACCACGCTGTCGTCATTGACCGGGTCCTGCGCAAACTTGTCGAGCAACTGCCGCGGATAGCCGTTCGAGCCGACCGCGAGCACCGGAATGCGCTCGTCGAGCGGCGCCCCGTCCATGCGTTCCAGCGCCTCTTTCAGGGGCACCACGCGGTCCTCCAAATCGACGGGGACTTGGTCCAACGTGGCGACGGCCTCACGACGCGGCTGAACCTCGTAGAGCAGCCCCCGAACATAGAGATAGGGCCGACGCTCCGCCGCCGAACGCGGGTCCGGATAGCGGCAGGGCTCGTCGCTGAGCGAGACCAGATCACGCGCGTCGCGCGGCTCACGCACCACTCACCTCCCACCACTCCAGTATCAGAGCGCCCGTTCGCTGCGTACAGCGGGGCTGTTCGCAACCCGGCTAGGGAGTACGCTGCGCCCCGCTCCGCACGCGCAGCTTCGAAAGGGCAGTCGCCATGATGCGCTACCGCAAGTTCGGCAGCAGCGAGCTGATCGTCTCCGAGATCGGGGTCGGCGGCGGCGGGTTGGGCCACGTCTGGGGCCCGACCAGCGACGAAGCCGTGCACGAGGCGATCCGCTTCGCGCTCGACGAAGGGATCAACTTCTTCGACGTCGCGCCCAGCTACGGCGCCGGTCTCGCCGAAACGAATCTCGGCATCGCCCTTGGGGCCGATCGGCCGCAGGCCGTGATCGCCACGAAGGTCCGGCTGGCCGAGGACGAACTCGACGATATCCCCGGCGCGATCGAGCGATCGCTCGCGGCCAGCCTTGAGCGGCTGCAGACAGAACACGTCGATCTCTATCAACTCCACAACCGCGTCACCGCAGCCCGCAGCGACACGCGTGGCTCGGTCAGCCTGCAGGACGTCCTAGGGCCCGGCGGCGTCGTGGAAACCCTGCACCGGCTCAAGTCCGCTGAACAGACCCGGCTGATCGGCTTCACCGGCGTCGGTGACGCCACGGCCGTGCGCGAGGTGATGCAGAACGCGGAGCTGGATAGTGTGCAGGTCTACTACAACTTGCTTAATCCCAGCGCCGCCGCCCCGCTCGCCAGCGGCTCGACCCTCTGGGACCACGGCCAGCTGCTACCGCTCGCCGCGGAGCTGGGCATGGCCGCTATCGGGATCCGCAATCTGGCCGCCGGGGTCCTTTCATCCGGCGTCGACCGTCCGATCGACGACGACTCGCTCTTCGGCCGTGACCGCCAACGCGCGAAGACGCTCGACTTCCTCAGCGCGAACGGCACGCCGCTCTCCCAGGCAGCAACCCGCTTCGTGCTCGACCACAACGCCATCGCCAGCGTGATCCCCGGCGTCAAAGATCAGTCCGAGGTGGCGGACGCCATTGCCAGCATCGATTTGCCCTCGATCGACGATGCGCAGCGCGACCAACTGACCAAGCTGGTCGCGACTGACTTCGGTGTCGCCGAGCCGCCCGGCAGCATGATGTAGCGCCCCCTGCACCTCCTCGCTCAGGGATGGGGGCGGAGCAGCCCCTCGCATCAGAAAGTTCCCGCCTCCCTCGTACCCTGCGCCCTCTCGAAGATGGTTCGAGAGGATGTGCGCGTGGATGTGCCTGACCTGACTCCAAGCGTTGAGACGCTCCGGCGACGATATCTCGATCTCCGGGGCCTGCGAGCAGATTTTCGAGAGTTCAGTGCGGCGGAACCGCTCTCCACGGCGCCGCTGCCAAGCTGGCTGATCGCCGGCTGTCTGCGTTTCGACGCCACCGCCCCGACCGCAGGTCGCGACGCGCTGGAGTCGTTCCTCGAGCGGGAAACGGAAGCACTCCCGCAGCGGCTGGGCGACGAACGCGAGTCGCGTTGGGATCACCAAGGACGCATGCTGCGCTACTCGCTGATCATGCTGCAGAACCGGGTCCGAACGCTGCGGGCCGATCTGGATCGGGAAGAGAGCGCGAGCGAGCAGGGGGCGTCCCACCGCGCGCTGCTGCAGCGGCTCGAGGACCAAGTGGACTCCCTGCGTCGCACGATCGAGCACTGGCAAGACGGCCGGCGGGTGCGGCAATCGTGCAGCCTGGCGCAGATCGCAGCCTTCGTTGAGGACCCGCATCACCCGGGGGACAAAGAGCATTTGGACCGGATCCTGCAACGGGGCCACGAGGCAAGGCTGACCCCGGACCACGTCTGTATCGAACTGGCCTGGGACCGCATCTCCGGTCGTATCGAGAGCGCGACGTTAGTCCCGGCGGACCGCCAGCGGGCGGCATAGACAGACTGCGATCTCGTCCGACATCCGTGATCCGTGATCCGCCTGCATACCCATTCGTACGCATTTGTTCGTACTGCCGCCAAAGCTATTCTGAACCGAACCGTCGCGTTATGGACTGGAGGGGATCGGCGAGATGAACGGGCCCGAAATTCCCGGCGTCGTGATTCATCGCCTGCCGATGTACGCGCGTGCTCTGGCCTTGCTCCAGGCAGAGGGACGCGACGTCATCAGCTCGCTTGAGCTGGGCCAGGAACTCGGAGTGACGCCGGCCCAGATCCGCAAGGATCTCTCTTACTTCGGGCGCTTCGGCAAGCAGGGACGCGGCTACAACGTTCAGCAGCTGATCGACCGGCTGCGCTCGATTCTCGGGCTCGACCGGGAGTGGCGCTTGGCCTTGGTTGGCGTGGGCCGGCTGGGACAGGCGATCCTGGGCTATGGAGGCTTCAGCCCGCAGGGATTCAAGGTCATCCGCGCGTTCGACTCCGACCCGGACCAGATCGGCCAGATCCTGGACGGGGTGCGAGTCGAAAGCGTCGCGAATCTTGAGCAATCCCTGCGCGAGACCCCCGTCGACATCGGCATCGTCGCGGTCCCGGCCGCCTCCGCACTACACGTGATCGACGTGCTCGTCGCGAGCGGCGTCCACTCGATCCTGAACTACGCCCCGATCGTGAACCGGGCACCGCCCGGGGTGCACCTGCGACAGATCGATCCCGTGCTTGAGCTGCAGAGCATGACCTACTACCTCAAGCAGCGCGAGAACGAGACGGACACGCCGGCCATCGACTAGGCGGCCTAGCTCCGCCTGCTGCTCTCCCGCCGACCTAGGCTACGGCCCTGCTGGACTCAGCAAGCCTTCGTCTGAGGGAAGGTTGCGGCGGATCACATCGAGGTACTCGAGCGACAGACTCGCGCCCTGCGCCACGCAACGCAGCGGATCGTCCGCGACGTGGCAGGGCACGCCGGTCTCCTCGGTCAGCACCTTCTCGATATTGCGCAGCAGCGCGCCACCGCCGGTCAACACGATCCCGCGGTCGATCACATCCGCGGCCAGCTCCGGAGGCGTCTGCTCCAAGACCGACTTGATCACCTGCACGACCGCCGTGAGCGGCTCCTGCAGCGCCGTCGCGATTTCGTTTGAGGTGACCGTGACGGTACGCGGCAGCTGCGAAACCTGATCCCGGCCTCGAACCTGCGTGCGCGAGGTGTCCTCGATCGGCAGGGCGGAGCCGATCGCGATCTTGAGATCCTCCGCGGTGCGGTCACCGATAATCAGGTTGTGCCGACGTTTGATGTACGACGCGATCGCCTCGTCGAAACGGTCGCCGGCGATGCGCGCCGAGTCCCAAGCGACCATGCCGTACATCGAGATCACCGCCGCCTCAGTGCGGCCACCGCCGATGTCGACCACGAGATTGCCACGCGGCGTGGAGACGGGCAGCCCGGCTCCAATTGCCGCGGCCAGCGGCTCCGGGATGAGGTGAGCGGGGCGTCGTGCGCCGGCTTGTTCCGCCGCGTCGCGCACCGCCCGCTGCTCCACCGGCGTGACGCCGGCGGGCACGGAAATCATGACCTCGGGACGGATGAACGAGAACCTGCCGACAACCTTGCCGATGAAATAGCGCAGCATCGCCTCGACGACGACGTAATCCGCGATCACGCCCTCGCGCATGGGACGGATGACCGAGATCGACTCCGGATTGCGGCCGATCATCCCGCGTGCGTCCTCGCCGACGGCGACAACGGCGTTGTCGCGATGCGCCAACGCCACCACGCCTGGTTCTTGCAGTACGACCCCACGCCCACGCACTGCGACGAGAATGTTGGCCGTGCCCAGGTCGATACCGATTCGCTTGCCAAAAACCACGCTGTCAGCCGCCCTCACCCTGCCGCGTTCGTCGTGGCCGGGCCATGCTTTCAGGAATTCCCGAGACGCCTCTCAGTGTATCGGAGCGGCCCCGATCGGGACCGCCTAGCCGCCGGGCGCACCGATGGAGGGAGTCAAGGGGGCGACATCAGCGCCCAACGAGCGCAATTTCTCGTCCAGATACTCATAGCCACGCGCCAGGTGCTGTGCGTCACGCAGTTCCGTCACCCCGTCCGCCGCCAGTGCAGCAATCACGAGCGACGCCGCCGATCGGATGTCGAGCCCGTAAACGACGGCCCCGCGCAATGGCGTTGGACCGTGCACAATCGCTGTTGAGCCGGTGGCCTCGATCGACGCACCCATGCGCTTCAACTCCTCGACATACCCAAGCCGGTCCTCGAAGACGCGCTCGTGGACCGTGCTGTCGCCCTCCGCCTGTGTCAGTAGTGTCGTCACCAAAGCCTGGAGATCGGTCGCCAGCCCTGGGTAGGGCACCGCCTGCACATCCGCCGCTCGCAGGGTCGGGGCGGCCCGCACCCGCACCCGCTCAACCCCGGCCTCAATCGATTCGTCCACCGTGGCCCCGATCTCAGTCAGCTTGGCCAAGATCGCATCCATCTGCCGCGGCTGCACGCCGCGCAACTCGACATCTCCCCCAGTGATGACGGCGGCCGTCGCCAGGGTTCCAGCCTCGATGCGGTCGGGAATCAGGGAGTGCTCGCAGCCACCGAGGGCCTCGACTCCGTCGATCGTGATCGTATTGCTACCGGCCCCGGCGACGCTCGCACCCATATCGTTCAGCATCGCGCCGAGACAAAAGATCTCCGGCTCCATCGCCGCGTTGACGATCACCGTGCGTCCTTCGGCCAGGACCGCCGCCAGGATCAGATTCTCGGTGCCCAACACGCTGGGGTAGTCCAGCACAACGCGCGCTCCGCGCAGCTGGTCCGCCTCGATCTCGAAGTGGCCGTTCTCATGACGCGCCCGCGCGCCAAAGTTCTCGAAGCCGCGCAGATGCACGTCGACGGGGCGTCGACCGATTTCGTCGCCCCCAGGGGCCGCGCAGACCACGCGCCCCACACGGGCGAGCAGCGGTCCGGCAACCAGGAACGACCCTCGCAGCCGGTGCACAAGATCGTCGGGCGGCGCATCCGTCAGCTCGGCGCCAGCTTGGATCGAGATCTCGTGCGCGTCGGGCTGGTAGCGCACGTCCGCTCCGAGTGACCGCAAGATGTCCGCCAGATAGCGGACGTCGGCGATCGTGGGCACATTGCGCAGGGTCACGCGCTCGCGCGTCAAAAGGGCGGCCGCCATACAGGGCAGCGCGTCGTTCTTACCGCCGCTGACCTGCACGCTACCGTTCAGACGGGCGCCACCTGCGATTCGGACGATCGAGTCGCTCAAAGCGCCACCATCCGCTCACCCACGCTTGGGTCCCACCGTACCCGCGAGCAGCGGGGCCCACAAGCACGACCGCGCATCCAAGAAACGCTATGGGGTGGCTGCGCGTCGCGCGTTCGCTACTCGGCGCCACCTGCACCGCTGGCCAGGTCGGCCCGACCTCGACGTCGGCGCCGCTCCACGACGCGCAGACGCATCAGAGAGCGACGCAGCGACGCCTCGGCGCGCACGCGGTCTTGGGTTGATTCGCCGCGTAGCCGCTCCTCGGCCCGAGCCCGCGCCGCCTCGGCGCGTTCGAGGTCGATCTCGTCGCCGCGCTCGGCCGCATCGGCCAGGATGGTGACCAGATCGTCCTTGACCTCCAGGAAGCCGCCGCTCAGAAAGAAGGGCGTGTCGGCGCTGTTCTTGCGCACGATCAACTCCCCAGGCTGCAGCGTGGTGAACATCGCCGCGTGACTGGGAAGCACGCCCAGCTGCCCCAGTGCCCCAGGAGCGATCACCTCTTCGATGCCGTCATCCTCGTAGAGCAACTGCTCCCCGGTGATGATTTCAAGCCTGAGTGGCATGAGCTGTTCTCCTGCCCGCCGTGCTGGCCCTGGCCCGACCGGCATTAGCCGGCTGCCGCGGCTCCGCTCAGCGTGGCCGCCTTCGCGACCGCCTGGTCGATCGTGCCGACATTGAAGAAGGCCTGCTCCGGCAAGTTGTCGTGCTGGCCGTCGAGAATCTCGCTGAAGCCGCGCACCGTCTCCCGAATCGAGACGTACTCGCCGCCAACGCCCGTGAACTGCTCCGCCACGAAGAAGGGCTGGGTCAGGAACCGCTGAATGCGGCGCGCGCGGGCGACGGCCAGTTTGTCGTCGTCCGACAGCTCATCGACGCCCAGGATCGCAATGATGTCCTGAAGGTCCTTGTATCGCTGCAGGACCTGCTGCACGCCACGAGCGGCGTCGTAGTGCTCCTCGCCCACGATGTTCGGGTCCAGCGCGCGGCTAAACGATGAGAGCGGGTCAACGGCCGGGTAGAAGCCCTGCGACGCGATCGAGCGCTCAAGCGCGATCACGGCGTCCAGGTGACCGAAGGTCGTCGCCACGCCGGGGTCGGTGTAGTCATCGGCGGGCACGTAGATCGCCTGGAAGGACGTGATCGAACCCTTCGGCGTCGTCGTGATGCGCTCCTCCAGCTCACCCATCTCCGTCGCCAGCGTGGGCTGGTAGCCCACGGCCGAGGGCATCCGCCCCAACAGCGCCGAGACTTCCTGTCCGGCCAGGGTGTAGCGATAGATGTTGTCGATGAACATCAGCACGTCCTGGCCCTGCTCGTCACGGAAATACTCCGCGAAGGTCAGACCCGAGAAGGCGACGCGCAGACGCACCCCCGGCGGCTCGTTCATCTGGCCGAAGACCAGCACCGTCTTGTCGAGGACGCCCGACTCCTTCATCTCGTTCCAGAGGTCGTTGCCTTCGCGCGAACGCTCACCCACCCCGGCGAAGACGGAGTAGCCGCCGTGCTCCGACGCGATCGAGCGGATCAACTCCTGAATGATCACCGTCTTACCGGTGCCGGCGCCACCGTAGGCGCCGATCTTGCCGCCACGAGTGAAGGGCGCGATCAAGTCGATCACCTTGATCCCGGTTTCCAGGATCTGGGCTTCGGAGACCTGCTCCTCGTAGCTCGGGGGTTTGCGCTGGATCGTCCAACGGGTCGCGTCGGCGGGGATGGGCTCCAGGTCGTCGAGCGGCTGTCCCAGCACGTTGAAGAGCCGGCCCAGGGCAATCTCGCCGACGGGCACCGTAATCGCCTCTCCTGTGTCCTCCGCCACGTTGCCGCGACGCATGCCTTCAGTGGCATCCATCGCGAGGCAACGCGCACGGTTGTTGCCAAGGTGTTGCTGCACCTCGCTCACCACGACCGAGCCGTCGTCCATCGTCACATTGACGGCGTTGAACAGCGAGGGAAGATCCCCGGGCGGGAACTCCACATCGACCACGGTACCGATCACCTGGACGACTTTGCCTTCTGCCATTGCGCTACCTCCTGCGGCGCCCCACGGCGCTCAGAGCATGCTTCTTTACTGTCAGACCGGGCTCTGATGGAGCCCCTCAACAAGCCAAGTTAAATCGAACTCTTCCAACGAATCGATGATACGCGTGGCACCGGTCAACTCGATCCCGGCCGTCATCTCAGTCCGCACCGCGACGACTCGCATACCGGCGCGCCGCCCCGACTCGATCCCGGCCGGGGCGTCCTCAATCACGGTGCAGACCGCGGGCTCGGCGCCTAGCTTGGCCGCCGCCGCAAGGTAGATCTCTGGGTCCGGCTTGCCCTGCCGCACCTCGTCACCGGCGACGACCGCCTGGAAGCTCTCGCGCATGCCGAGCTTGGTCAAAGCCGTCTCCACCCAGTTGCGGTTGGACGACGAGGCCACGGCACGCGGCACCTCCGCCTCTTGCAGCCGCTCCAGCAAAGCGTGCGCGCCGGGCATCGCCTCCGCCCGGGTACGGTACTGCTCCATTACCGCGGCGTCGTAGCGGTCGGCATAGTGTTCGTAGCCGTGCGCCAGCCCGAAGCGGGCCCGCAGGTCGTTCCAGGTATGGTCCAACGTCGTGCCGAGGTATTCCGCGTAGGTGGCCATATCGAGCTCGACCTCTTCGTCGGCCAGAATCACGTTGACGGCGGCGAAGTGCAGCGGCTCCCCATCCACGAGCACTCCATCCATGTCGAACAAGACGGCCGGCATCACGTCAACTCAACGCTTCAACACCACCGACGATGTCGAGCAACTCGTTGGTGATTTGGTTCTGGCGCGCTTTGTTGTAATCGAGCGTGAGGTCTTCGATCATGTCGTTCGCCGCATCGGTCGCGCTGCGCATCGCCACCATCCGGGCCGACTGCTCCGACGCGGCTGCTTCCAAAATGGCTTGGTAAATCTGCATCTCCACATAGCGCGGCAGCAACTCGTCCAATACCTCCTGCGGCGACGGTTCGAAGATGTAGTCGATCTCGCGCGCGGCGCCGTTCGAACCCGGCTCCCCCTCCGCCTGCGGTGGCTCAACCGGCAGCACCTGGATCGTGGTGGGCTTTTGGTTGACTGTGCTCACAAACGACGCGTAGACGAGCAGCACCTGATCGACGTCGCCGGCCAGATAGTCCTGCACCGCCACCGTCGAGATGGGGCGCGTCTCCGCCAGGGTGGGGTAGTCGCCCAGATTCTGGAACTCGGCCCGGTAATTCAGGCCAAAGCGATGGAAATACTCCAGTCCCTTGCGGCCCACCGGCATCATCGAGACATCGCCGGAGCGCTCCGGGTTCAACGCGATCTCGCCGGCGTGGCGCTGCAGGTTGGAGATCAGACCGCCCGCCAGGCCGCGATCCGGGCTGATCAAGATAACCGTCGTCTCGCGCACCTCACGCCGCTCGAGCAGCGCGTGCAAAGCGCCACCGTCGGCGTCGTCCGACTCGCCCGTGTTGGCCAGGTCGGCCAACGCGTGGCGCATGCGCTCCGCGTACGGTCGTGCGGCCAGCGCCCGCTCCTGGGCGCGGCGCATCTTCGACGCCGCTACCAGCTGCAGCGCGTTCGTAATCTTGGCCGTGCTTTCGACGGAACGGATCCGTCGACGGATTTCTCGGGTATTGGCCATGATTCCCTAGCTGAACTCCTGAATCGAGATTCGCGACTCTGGTCGAACTGGCTTAGAAGGGTACTGACTCCTTGAACGAGCCCAAAGCGGTCCGCAGCGAGGCGGCGCTCTCATCGCTGAGCTCGCCGCTGCTTTCGATCGCCTCCAGGATCTGAGGCTGGTTACTGTTGAGGTACTCGCGCAGAGCCTGCTTGAAGTCGAGGATCTTGTTGACCGCGACGTCGTCGCTGAAGCCTTCATTGACGGCGAAGAGCAGAGCCACCTGCTCCGCCATCGGCACCGGGTCGTACTCCCGCTGAATGAGGAGCTGGCCCAAGCGCTGACCGCGCTCCAGCTGGTTCCGCGTGGCGTCGTCCAGGTCGCTCGTGCCGAACTGCGCGAAGGCTTGCAGCTCGCGGAACTGGGCCATGTCGATCCGCAGCTGGCCGGCCACGGCGCGCATCGCACGGCTCTGAGCCGCCCCGCCCACGCGGCTGACCGAGGCGCCGGCGTTGACCGCGGGGCGCTGTCCGGAGTTGAACAGGTCCGTCTCCAAGAAGATCTGGCCATCCGTGATCGAGATGACGTTGGTCGGGATGTAGGCGGAAATATCGCCAGCCTGCGTCTCGATGATCGGCAGTGCCGTGATCGATCCGCCGCCGTTCGCTTCGTTCAGCTTGGCGGCGCGCTCGAGCAGCCGGGAGTGAAGATAGAAAACGTCGCCCGGGTAGGCCTCGCGGCCGGGAGGGCGTCGCAGCAGGAGCGAAACCTGGCGGTAGGCCCAGGCGTGCTTCGAGA
Source organism: Dehalococcoidia bacterium (assembly GCA_963577225.1). Classification (GTDB taxonomy): domain Bacteria; phylum Chloroflexota; class Dehalococcoidia; order Bin125; family Bin125; genus JAPUIR01. The sequence continues at coordinate 16,615 of CAUYZA010000017.1, forward strand.
GGTCGTCGTAGATCACGAGGGCATCGCGGCCCTGGGCCATGATCTCCTCCGCGATCGTCACGCCCGCGTAGGGCGCGATGTATTGCTGCGCGGCGGAGTCTGACGAGGCGGCGTTGACGATCACCGTGTGTTCCATGGCGCCGTTGCGCTCCAGCACGCTCTCCAGCTGCGCCACCTTGGCCTGCTTCTGGCCAATCGCGACGTAGATGCAGGTGAGGTCCTTGCCCTTTTGATTGATAATCGTGTCCACCGCCACGGCGGTCTTGCCCGTCTGGCGGTCGCCGATGATCAACTCACGCTGGCCGCGGCCGATCGGAATCTGCGCGTCGATCGAGAGGATGCCGGTCTCCACCGACTCGTTGACGGGCGCACGGGTCACGACGTTCGGCGCGATCCGTTCGATCGGGCGCGTCTCGCCCGTGTTAATCGGGCCTTTGCCGTCGATCGCCTCACCGAGCGCGTTGACGACGCGTCCGATCAGGGCGTCGCCGACCGGCACCTCGGCCACGCGGCTCGTCGAGCGCACCTCGTCGCCCTCTTCGACGATCGAACTATCGCCCAGGATCACCGCGCCGACGATCTCTTCTTCGAGATTGAGCGCCATACCCATGACTGGGCGGCCACTCGCGTCCGTGCGCGGAAACTCCAGCAACTCGCCGGCCAGGGCGCCGGCGAGCCCGTGGATGCGGGCGATACCATCGCCGGTCTCAACTACGGTCCCCACCTCCGCCGAGACCGCCCCGGTATCGAAGTCCGCGATCTGCTGGCGAATGATGGAGGCAACTTCTTCTGGGCGGATGGCCATAACTGGCTCCTCTTACCTGATGCTGCCGGCGATGTTGCGACGCAGACCCGCGAGCCGGGCTCGCACGCTGCCGTCCACGATGTGATCGCCGATCTGAATGATCGCGCCGCCCAAGATGGTGCGGTCGGTCTGCTCAGTCAGTTGTACGTCCGTCGCGCCGGTGGTGCGCCGCACGGCTTCCACGACGGATGCGCGGGCCGCGTCGTCCAGCGGCTGCGCCGTGGTCACGGCGGCCACGGCGACGCCGCGCTCCGCGTTGACCATCTCATTGAAAAATTCCACGACATCCACGCCCAGCACGGTGCGGCGCTTGCGCACCAGCAGCTTGGCCAGGTTGCGGACCTGTGCCGGCGCGCCCTCAAGCGACTGGTCGATGATCTGGAACTTTGCGTCTTCGGTCACGCTGGAGTCGCCCAGGTAGGCGATCACCGTCGGCTCCGCAAACAGATCGCCCAGCGCCTGCAACTGCGGCGCCCACGCGTCGATCGCGTTGGCCTCGCGCGCCAGGTCCAAGACGGCCTGGGCGTATCGCTTCGCTGCGGGATCCTGACGTGCCACTAGCGCTCCCTAGTTCTGGCTACCGTCGCTCGCAGAGAACGACGAGTCCGCCAGGACTTCCTGGATCAAACGCTGATGCTGGCCCGCGTCAACGGATTGACCGATCACGCGCTCCGCAGCGGTGATCGCCAGATCCGAGAACTCGGCTCTTAATTGCGTGATCGCCTGATCGCGCTCCTGTTGGATCTCCGTCCGGGCGCGTTCGACGATGGCCTCCGCTTCCCGACGGGCGTTCCCCTCCGCGTCGGCCTGCACACGCTGCGCGATCTCCTGCGCTTGCGCCACGAGCGCCTGCGCCTCTTCGCGGCCGCGCTGGACCTCCGCGGTCGCGTCGACCTTGGCCTCCTCGGCCGCCTCCTGCGCCGATTCCGACGCCTTCAAGCCCTCTTCGATCCGCTTGCGGCGCTCGTCGAGCACGCGCTGCAGGGGCTTGAACAGGAAGATCCAAAGGATCAATAGCAAGATCCCGAAGTTCACGAACTGCGTGATCAAGCCCGGTAGGTTGATACCCAAGCCGTCCACAGCGGCCCTCCGATCATTTCATCGCGCTCGACGTGTGGCCCGCCCAACGGGCGAGGCACAATGCAGACGCGTTGGAGCTAGAAGACGAAGCCGATCATCACCGCCACGACCAGGGCATAAATGCCGATCGCTTCCGCGAACGCCATACCCAAAATCATGTTCGGCTGAATCTGCGGCGCCGCCTCCGGGTTGCGACCGAGGGCCTGCATCGCGTTCCCCACGATCCAGCCAATTCCAATGCCGGGGCCCAGGGCGCCGAGGCCGATGGCCAGGCCGGCGCCGATGAACTTCATCCCTTCGCCGAAGTCACCCTCGATGGCGAGCAAAAAATCTAGCATTGCTTTCCTCCCGATTGCGGCCCTGCCGATTGTGAGTGACCGCTGGTTTCCTTGCTGTGTGGGTGCGGGCTAGTGCTCGCCCTCACCGTCGAACTCTTCCTCATGCGCGCCATGCGAGATTGCCGTCACCGCAAAGACGAGCGTGAGCATTGCAAAAACAAAGGCCTGGATAAAGCCCACGAACACTTCCAGCCCGTAGAACACGGTCGTGACCGCGAACGGCACCAAGAACGCCGACATGAATAAGACGATCTCCCCGGCAAAGATGTTGCCGAAGAGTCGGAAAGTGAACGAGACGATGCGCGAGATTTCGGAGATGATCTCCAGGAACCCCACCACGACGCCAATCGGCCCTTTGACGACCGCCGCGCTGCCCATGCCGATGTACTTGCCAAAGTTGGAGCGCACGCCGAGCGACTGAATACCCCAGAGCTGTACGAAGATGAACGACCAGAGGGCCATCGCCAGCGGCAAGTTGAGGTCCGTCGCAATGGCGCGGAAGAAGGGGAAGATCTCGCCCACGCCCTCGTTCCCGTCGATTCCCTCATCCTCCATCTTGAGCACCAGGCCAAGGTGGGTGAGGTTGAGCGTGACGGCCTCGATTTGCTGCTCCGCGCCGGACGGGGCGGGATTCTCGTCGTCTACCTCGCCCTTGGAATCGAAGACGCGCGCGGAGGTAACGGCGCCGTCGCCGCTGAACACGAGCACGAGCCAGTCCTTGTAGGGGTCGAACTCGAAGTCCTCCGCCTTGATCGGAATGAGATTGACCCCGCCACCGTTGATGATGGGGCCCTTCAATTCCGACTCAGTCACCTCAGCCAGCGGCAGCGGCAGATTGAAGACGATCGCCTTCTCCGTCGCTTCCGCGGCGCCGTCGGCGTCGATCGCCTCCAGCTGCGCTTCACTGAAGGGATGCTGCTCCACGATCGTCTCGAAGCGCTCTTCGAGTTCGAGCGCCGGATCGTCACTATCAGCCGGAATCGGGTCGTCCGCAAAGAGCTCCCGCACTGCGACTTCGCGCGCTGAGAGTGCCCCACCGAAAATGCCGGCGATCTGCTCGTCGGCCTCGCCAAAGTGATCAACCTCGAACGGAATCGGGTCGAAGTAGAGCTCGCCGAACGTTTCGTTGAGCTCGTCGACCGTGATCTTGCCGCGCGCGTTCAGAACGTTGAGGTCGTGCAGGATGTCTTCGCCGTCCTCTTCGATCACCTCCAGGTGCTCGAAGCGGAGATCGACGGTGCGACCGACGATGTTGTTCCACGGGAAGAGCCCGAACCAGTTGCCGAACAGCAGGATCACGAAGATCCCCGCCACGACGGGGAAGAAGCGGAGGCCGTTCTTCTCGCCGGCGACCAGGGAGACGACATTGAAGAATGCGTCCAACAACGCCTCGACGACGTTCTGCAGGCCGCTGGGAACCATCGCCTCTTCGATGTTGCGCAACCGGCGGTAGAGGAAAAAGACCATGCCGCTCAGCAAGATCATGACGACCCAGAACGAGAGGATGGTGTTGGTGACGGTGTAGCCGCCCAGATCGATGATCGGCTCGGCGGCGATCGAGATCGGAGGGGTCGGCGGTTTAACGAGGATGAATCCCACGATGATCAGCACGAATGCGCCAAACAGTGCGAGCTTCGTGTTCATTCCGCTCCGCGCTTTCCCGTGGGCGCCGGGTGGAAGGGCGGTTTCGTCAGGACCCACGACCCTCTCGCAGGACATCGCGCAAGAGCCGGTACGTACCCCAGGCGGCT
>CAUYZA010000018.1:0-19478 GCA_963577225.1 Dehalococcoidia bacterium
TACAATCCATCTCTGTGACAGAGCAATCAGACCTCCCCATCAGCGACGCGACCACCAAGAACGCCCTTTCGGAAGAGCGCCAGGGCCGGGCCGATGCGCGCCAAAACCGCGCGCGCCTCCTGGCTGCCGCGCGCGCCGTCTTCTGCGAACACGGGTTGCAGGGCGAAGTAACCGAGATCGCCTCCCGTGCGGGAGTCGGTGTCGGCACGCTCTATCGCCACTTCCCCAGTAAGGAAGCGCTGACCCTGGCAGTCGCCGACGAACTCGGCCAGGCCATCCTGCGCGAGCTCGATCGCTCCTCCCAGATCGATGACGCGCGCGCCGCGCTGGCCAGCATCGTCCGTGCGGGCTACCAGCTCGTCGAGGAGTACGGCCAGCTTTTCCTCGCCATGATGAGCGGTGGCGCACCCGCCCCGCTCTATGAGGCCTTCGCCTCGGAGCAGATCGGGACTCAGATTGCCCGCGTTATCCAGCACGGCATCGACCAGGATCACTTCCGCAGCGACCTCGATGTCGAACACGCGGTCGGCCTGCTCTACGCCCTCTTTGCGCCGATCTCGCTGACGCAGCTCATGCGCCAGCGCTCACTGCCCGAGATCGCGGACGCCAGCACCGAGTTCTTCCTCGCCGGCCTCGCCCGCACCCCCTAGCCGTCCCTGATGCCGCGCCCCGTCGCTGCCGCCCCAATCGGTTCCGGTATGCGCAGTCCCAAAATGCAAGGGCGGCCGCCGCCCCATCGATCAGCATCGAGAAACGGATGCGCACGCCCTAACCGCCCCAAACGGTCTCGGCATGCCCGACCCTAAAAAAGCGAATCGATCGACGCCGGTCCCGCGCCCAGCAAGATCAACACCACGCACGCCCCCACCAAGAGCACGTCCAGCTCATAGCCCTGCTGCCCGCTGCCGCCCTGGAAGGGCAGCTTCTCTTTGACCTTATTCGTGTAGGTCGCCACGACCATGTTCAGCGCCAGTGGGATCGCCACCCACGACACCAGCAGCCCGGCCAGCAGCATCAGCCCGCCAACGATCTCTGTCGTCGCCACCAGCGGGCCAAGCCGGCGTCCCATCGGATAGCCCAGGCTCTCCAGCCAGGCGCCGAAGCCATCGATGCCCCGACGGAACTTCCCCACCCCCGCATCGACGAAGATCACGCCCAGCACGATCCGCAGCAGCACCGACGCCCAGTCGATATTGCCGCCGCCGAACGGCTGCGCCAGCCACTCTGCCACATCCATGGCTGGTTCCTCCCGTTCGCCTCGGCTCGTCCGTTCCCAGCCCCGACCCGGAGCCCCAACCCGGAACCAAAAGCCGACGGCACACTAGCCCAACGGCGGATCCGCGTCGAACTGCGCTTCCTCGATCATTGACCCAGCGATCACGCCGTCCGTACGATCGACCCCGCCTCTTCCCCCAGCCCGACCAGCCGAGAGCAGCGAGCCGATGACCAAACTCTCCGACGCGATTCAATCCGCCCGCCGCCACGGTGGCCGCAGCCTGGGCTTTGGCGCCACGAGCGGTGCGGACCAACCCAAACGCGGCCTGTTGATCGCCAGTGTCGGCAACGACGCGGCCGGCGCCGACGTGCAGATCGTACTGGAGGCGGAGTCGGTCGCAACCGCCGTGGCCGCGGCGGGCGCGATCCCGATCGGCCTCGGTCCCGCCGCACTCACCAGCGACGCGGCAGCGGCCGCGCAACAGGCCAGTGCCAGTTTCGCCGTCTTCGACCCCGCCACCACCAATGCCGATGCCCTGCTCAACGAGGAACTGGAATATTGCGTCCGCGTCGCGCTCGACGCGGACGAGGGACAGCTCCGCGCGATCGGCAGTTTGCGACCCGTTCTGATCATCCTCTCCAGCCTCAGCGATCCACTACCCGTCACCGAGATGCTCGCGCTGCGCCGGGCCGTCATGCTGACGGGCGCCCCCGCCGCTGTCCGCGTCGAGCCCGGAGCCTCGGCACCGTTCCTCCAGTCCCTGCGCGACTCCGGCGTCATCGCCCTCGGCCTGGCCGATCCCTCCAGCGCCGACGTCGACGCGCTGCGGGCGCGCATCGCCGAACTGCCCGAGCCGGCCCACAAGCGCCGCGGCGATGGGGGTGCCATTGTCCCCGGCATCGTCTCTGGCGAAGCGGACGACGACTTCGACGACTAGCGGGCCGCGTCGGAGGCGCGAGCCACTTGGGCCGCGGACGCGTTCGGCCGAAGCGAGTTGGATCGGCTAGCGCCGGGTCGGACTAATGGCGGTCGTCGCCGGGCTCTTCCAGGCTGCTCTTCGCATTGTCGGTCGCGAAGCGTAGGTAGTACGCGCCCGACACGAACAGCGCCGTCGCCGCGAGAATCACCAGGGTCCACAGCACGATGCCCTGGTCGGTGGACGGCGTCGAGACACCGCCCGACTCTTCAGCCTCGCCCTCGAACTCCGGGTCCACCGCGAACTCGATCGAGCCGGTGCGCGACTCGCCGGAAGCGAACGTCACGACGTAGGCCACGGAAATCTCGCCCTCCAGCTCCGTGCCGTACTGCGGTCGCACCAGCAAACTACGGTCGCTGTAGCCCGAGATCTCGGCCTGCCCATCGTCGACACGCACGCCCTCCTCGTCGACGATCGCCGCACTGCTGGCACCCGGCTCCAGCAGAAGTGGCTCGTCGAAGGTGAGCAGGATTGTCTCCGGCGCGTGGTCGATCGTCTCCGACGCCGGCGGATCGGACTGCACCAACTCGTCGGCGGCGGCTGGCTGCACGAGCACCAGAGACGCGCTCGCCCCCAGCACGAACAGGAGAGTCAGCGCTGACGTGCGCCGGAGGAACGCGAGGGGAATGGTCATGGCATTAGCCCTGTACGAGGCACGTTCTTGAGGGCGACGGTCCGAGCAATACTAGCCGCTGCCCGAATACACGCGACTCAACCCACGGCTCTGGCAAGGCCAGAGCTAGCGACCACCCGCCGCCGCCACCGCGTCCCGCGCCGTCGCCGCCGACGTCGCGATCGGAGCGCGATCGACCTTGGTCTGCACCGCCACTGGGGCGCCAGCACGCTGATAAACGCGGGCCGGGCGATCACCGATCCCCGTCGATATCTCGTGCGGAATCGTGTCGCACTGCTGAGCGACCTCCTCGAGCGAGATCCCCTCCGACCCCTGTGCGCCGATCAAGGTCACCTCATCACCGACGGCCGCCGCCGGCACACCGCTCAGGTTGACCATGCACATGTCCATGCAAACGGTGCCCACCACGGGCACACGCGAACCCTGCGCCAGCATCGAGCCTTTGTTCGACAGCGCGCGCCGGTAGCCATCGGCGTAGCCGACGGCCACGACTCCAATGCGCGAGTCTTCCTCGGCGGTCCAAGTCGCACCGTACGAGACCGACTCGCCCCGCGGCACATCGTGCACGTCCACCAGCATCGCCTTCCAGGCCAGCACCGGCCGCAGGTCCAACGCGCCGGCCGAGAACGGGTCGTCGTCAGACGCGCCGGGCGAGATGCCGTACAGCCCCACCCCCACGCGCACCAGATCGAGCGCCATCCGCGGATAGCGTAAGAGCGTCGCCGTGTTCGCCGCGTGCCGCAGCGGCACGTTTGCCCGATCCGCGATCGCGACGAAGCGCTCGAAGCGCTGCTCCGTATCCGACCGGCCGGAGCCATCATCGATCGGCCCGTCGGCGCTGGGGAAATGCGTGTAGACGCCCTCAAGCGTCAGCCCTTCCATCGCGCGCACGTGATCGATGAACGGCAGCGCCGCGTCCGGGGGCAGGCCTAGGCGATTCAATCCTGCCTCAATTTTGACATGCACGTTCGCGCGCGCGCGGTGTGCCAGCGCCTCCCGGCCCAGCGCCGCCGCGGTCTCCGACTCGGAGACCGTCACGGCCACGCGCAACTGCACGGCGCGCGCGGCGTCGTCGGGGAAGATTCGGCCCAACACCAGGATCGGCCCGCGGAACCCCAACGTGCGCAACTCCGACGCTTCGTCCAGGTTGTAGGTACAGACCCGCTCAGCTCCCGCCCGCATCGACGCTTCGGCGATCGCCAGCGCGCCATGCCCGTACGCGTTGGCCTTGACCACCGCGCCGAGCGCGGCGCCGTCGGCCATCGCCGTCAACCGAGCAATGTTGTGATCGAGCGCGTCGAGGTCGACCTCGACCCAGCCTTGGTACGGAGCGTTCATGGACACGCGATCACCCGCTGTTTATCGTGACGCAAAGGGCGCGGTGACGAGTCAGAGGGCCTGCGGGCCCTAGGGCGGTAGGTACGGGACACGGTGCCTGACGTTCCTCGCGGATTTCCCCGACCAAACCCAAAGCCATTCGGCGCCCACCGTACCATCGCGCCTTTTTTTCGGTCAAAGCCCGGGCCCCTTCCGTCGCGGCACATCTGGCTCGGACTGCTCCTTGGTCTGCTCACGATCATCGTCGTCGCCTGCTCTGGTTCTGACGACGCAGCCTCCCAAGCGGTTCCCCCCGACGGGGGCGATGCGGCGACCGACAGCCAGCAATCAATCGACGAGCCCCAGCAGCCCGCCGCCCCAGACCGCGCCACCGACGACGAACCCACGGCGACCGCGCAGAGCCTGCTCGCGGACGCGACTCAGCTTGAGCACAATGGCCTCTGGGAACAGGCCGCCGGACTACGCGAAGATGTTCTCACCTTTGACAGCGACCAACTGACCGACCATGAACGGATCGAAGCCGGTCTGCTCCAGGCCCGCTTACTTCTCGACCTCGATCGACCCGGCGAAGCTGAATTCGTCCTCACGCAACTCGACCCGGACACCGTCGCTCCTGACGACGCCAAAGTCCGGCAACTCCTGACCGCCCGTACGCTCGCGGCTCTCAACGATCCGGCAGGGGCCATCGACGCCTACGACGCCTATATCAAGGCCGGGGGTGACGCCGCCTCCTCGGCGCACCTGCAGGTAGCCCGACTCCAGATCGCCCTCAACGACGGGCCTTCCGCCATCGCGTCCTACCGCGCCGTGATCGACGACCCGGACGCGTCGAACTGGGACATCGAAGCCGCCCTGCTCGAACTGGGAATCCTGTACGAGATAAGAGGGGAGTATTCGCGCGCACAAGTGGCATATCAGCAGCTTTACGACGTATCTCCATGGCCTAACGACGATGCATTCGCTCTAACACATCTTGGCGAGGTTCTCTGGCTTAACGGAGACATCGCCAGCGCGACCGACGCCTGGACTGAGCTCGTCGAGCAGTACCCGTCGAACCCGCGCGCCTCCGAGGGCTACCGCAACGCTCTCCCGCGCGGGATTGAGTTCCCATCCAACGCAGAGGGCCTGCTGCTCTACCGCCAGGCCGATCTGCGCGACGCCCGCCAGGTGTTCAGCAGCCATCTGGAAAGCGAACTTGAACCGGACGAGGAGGCCTTCGCACGCTATTACCTCGCCGCGATCGACGAAGATCTTGGCGACGACAGCACCGCCATCGTCAACTATCTGCGCGCCGCCACCCTCGACCCCTCTGGACCCCTCGCCGACGACGCCCTCTGGTGGGGCGCGCTGCTGCTCGACGAGCGTGGCTACGGTGAAATCGCGGCAAGCTATTACCAGCGGCTGGCCCAGGACTACCCGCAGTCAGACTTCGCGGCTCGGGCAGCGGTCCGTCCGGGCATCGCGGCATATGAACGCAGCGACTGGGACCTTGCTCAAGAGCGTCTGCAGGCCGTCATTCCCACTGCCTGGACCGCCGACACCAAACAGCGCGCCTGGCTCTGGCTCGGCAAGGCCCGCCAGGCAGCGGGCGACACGGCCGGCGCCGCCCTCGCATACGCCCGAGCCCGCAGCATCGATCCCACGGGGTACGCGGGCTTGCGGGCGGCGGCCGCTCAACGTGACACGGTCTACGTCCCCATCGTCACGGGCGACGTCGCGCCCACCTCGGCCGCCGCCTCTTCCGACCCGGATACTGAAGCGTGGCTCGGAGCTCGCTTGGGCCCGGAGCCGCTCGGAGCGTCCCCCATCGACGACCCCCGGTGGCGGGCCGCAGTGGATCTGCAGCTGGCGGGGCTGACGACCCAAGCCCGCGCCCGGTTCGCTGAACTGACCGCCGTCGGCGAGCCCTGGCGGCTCTACCGGCTGGCCGAGCAGATGGACGTGATGGGCCTGACCCGGCAGGCGCTGGAGGCAGCCAGCGCGCTCCTGGCAGCCCCCAGCATCGACGCACTCGACGCTCCGGCGCAGATCTTGCGCTGGGCCTACCCACTGGGCTGGCCCGACCTCGTCGATGAGCAGGCCGCGCATGCGAACCTTGACCCGCTCCTCCTCCAGGCCTTGATCCGCCAGGAGAGCCATTTCGACCCCAGTGCGGGCTCGTCGGCGGGAGCGCTGGGCCTGACCCAAGTCATCCCGCCCACGGCCGAAGACATAGCCGCCGCCCTCGCAGACGACGACTTCGAGATCGAGTTGCTGTTCCGGCCGGAGCGCTCGATCAGCTATGGCGCCTACTACCTAGGCGTCCAGCTCGAGAGCTTCGCCGATGCCCCCTGGATCGCCCTGGCGGCCTACAACGGCGGGCCCGGCAACGCCGAGCGCTGGTCGGGCGGTGACTACGGCATCGACCCCGACCTCTTCTTCGAGCGCGTCGGTTTCAGCGAAACTCGCGAATACCTGCGTCGGGTCTTGCAAAACTACGCCTGGTACCAGTTCATCTACCGCGACGCCGCATCACCCACTCTGCTCAGCTTGGGCTAGCTTCAAGACATGTCGAACCGGCGACAGCAACAAACTCCAGACAATGCGGACGATTGCCCGTTCCGTGCCGTCTCCTATACTGATGACACTTCTCCGCCCCTGGGGCGGACAGACCCTCTTCTAGGCTGCGGAGCCCTTTCCCGGTGCTGATCTGATGCCCAAACGAACCTACCAACCCAAGCGAATCCCTCGGAAACGTGAACACGGCTTCCGCAAGCGCATGGCCACCAAGGGAGGACGGGCAATCCTCAAACGGCGGCGTCTCCGCGGCCGCCAACGGCTCACGGTTGTTTAGATTGTGATAACGGGCGGAGCGGCCGCCCTCTCATGCGCCGTGAGCAACGGCTCAAACGTCGCCAGGACTTTTCCTCCGTCTATCGGGACGGCGAGGCGTTTGCCCTTGGCCCGCTCGTCATTCGGGTGCGAGGTGCACGCGAGGGCGGCGACCAGAGCCAGGTTCGCTTCGGATTCGCGGTGGGGCGGCGTCTCGGCAACGCCGTGCACCGTAATCGAGTGAAGCGGCAGCTGCGCGAAGCGGCGCGTCGCAGCGGGGTGGAAGGAAATGCGGACATCGTGGTGATTGCCAGAGCGTCGGCGGCACGCGCCTCCTATCGCCAGCTCGAGCACACGCTCTGGACGCTCCTCAGCCGCGCAGGGCTGCGCGAGACGCCCGCTAGCTCGGCTGGTACCTCGTGAGCCGTGCAGCCATCATCGCTATCCGGATCTATCAGCGACTGCTGTCGCCATTTCTGGGCACCAACTGCCGTTACGAGCCGTCTTGCTCTGCCTACGGCGTGGAAGCTATCGAGCAGCACGGCGTCTTGCGCGGTGTCCCGATGACCTTTTGGCGCATCCTGCGTTGTAACCCCTTCAGCCAAGGCGGCTACGACCCGGCCGTGAAGCCACCACCCTCTGAAGTCGCTGACGATGAAGCCGGAGCCGCCTCGTGAGCCTCGCTCCGCGTTCGACCAACCCTGTTTCACGTGAAACACCCCCAGCTGACAGCCCCGCGCGCTCAGATCGCGGCTGTTTCACGTGAAACAGCCGCGCCGACCGCGGCTCGGACGTCGCGGGGTCTTCGCCCTCCTGATCCTGGGGCTGCCGGTCCTCGTCGCTTGCGCCAGCGTGACCGGCTCCACCGGGTGGGCCCCGCCCGCCCAAGTCCCTGGTCGCGAGGGCGAGGTCATCATCCGCAATAGCGACGACCGCATCAGCGTGATCGACATCGAGTCGGCGAGCGAAGAGTGGACGTTCCCCGATGACGAAAAGCTGTTTCCCGGCCTGATCGACGAGATCGACGCCGATGCCTTCTACGCTCCGCCCGTCTTCCTGCCCGGCGGCGACGAGTTCGTCATCGGCAGCGAGGAAGACGGCATCATCTACGCCGTTCGCACTGACAGCACCAGCGCCCGTCTCATCTTCGACACCGACGACCGACTCATCGCCGGCCTGGTCGGCGATGGCACGACCATCTATGCGGCCACAGCCGAAAACGGCGTCTTCGCCATCGACACGGAGTCTCCGGAAACAGCTTCGTGGAGCTACGACGGCATCGGCGGCGAGGTCTGGGGTACACCAGGACTGGCCCAAACCCAGACCCACGGCCAACTCCTGATCGTGCCCTCGATGAACGGCGTCATCTACGCGCTGCGAACCAACTCTTCCAGCGCGGGTAACCGACTCGTCTGGCGTTTCCAGACCGGGGCCAGCGTCGCCTCCAGTGTCGTCACGCTGGACGGCGTCGCCTATTTCGGATCGTTCGACCGCAATTTCTACGCCGTCGATGTCGAAAGCGGCGACACTGTCTGGACCGCCAAGGGCAATGGCTGGTTCTGGGGCAATCCACACATTGCTGGTGACACGATCTACATGGCCGACCTCAGCGGTCGCGTCCAAGCGCTCGATCGTGCCACCGGGACAGCGATCTGGCTCGCCGCATACGAGGCCGACGACGAGGTCCGCGCGCAGCCGCTCCTCGTCGACGATGAAACGCTCCTGATCGTCGACCAGGGCGGCAATGTCCACGTTCTCGACCCCGCCACCGGCGGCCTCCGCTGGACCACGGCAACGCCCATCGACGACGACGTTCTGGCTGATCCCGTGGTCGTCTCCGGCCGGGTCCTCGTCAACAACGACGACGGCGACCTCTTTGAGGTCCTGCTTGACGATGAGACCGTCGCCCCTCTCTTCCCGCCGGCCGCCAGCGCGGTCACCGAGATTGAGGAATAGGCCGACATGATCGACTTCATCTGGAGTGACATCCTCGTCAACCCAATGACGAACGCGCTCCTCGTGCTCTCCAACGTGTTCTTCGACAACTTCGGCCTCGGCATCATCGTCTTCACGATCTTCATCCGCGCCGTCACCTACCCCCTGACGCTGCGTCAGTTGCGCTCCACCCGCGCTCTGCAGGAGATGCAGCCCCGCTTGCAGGAGCTGCAGAAGAAGTACAAGGACCCCAAGCGTCGCCAAGAAGAGATGATGAAGCTCTACAAAGAGGTCGGCTTCAATCCGCTCGGTTGCGCGGTCCCCTTCCTCGTCCAGATCCCCGTCTGGATCGCACTCTTCCAGGTCATTCGCGCCACCGTCGGCACCTCACCGGAGGCGATGCTGAAGCTCTCCGACCGCCTCTACGACTGGAGCTTCATCAGCGAAGCCGTCCCGCTCAACTCCCAGTTCCTCTTCCTCAACCTGGGCACCTCGTCCATTCCGCTCGCCCTGATGGTCGGCGTCGCCACGTTCTACCAGCAAAAGTTCTCGCCGCGCGCCCCCTCTCGCGATGAACGCAGTGCCTCCATGGCCCGCACCATGCTCTGGATGATGCCGCTCCTCTTCGGCTGGTTCACGCTCACCGTCCCATCTGGACTGGGCCTGTATTGGTTGGTGACCAGCTTCTTCTCCATCCTCACGACGTACCTCTATAACGGCCGGCCCAGACTCTATCGGCGCTGGTTCATCAGCATGGATTCACTGCCCATCGTTCCGAAGGGCTCCAATTCCGCCAAGGTGCCCGCCGTCGTGTCCGGCGACAAATCGTCCTCCAGCGACGACAGCGCCGCCACCAAGGGCGACTCCGATTCCGCCAAGTCCGAACCTCCCCGCCGCCGCCGCCGGCGACGCCGCCGACGCACGCCCGCGGGAGTTGGACCAGAAGGGACCTCACATGACGCAAGAGAGACGTAACGGCCTCGAAATTCGAGGCAAAACAGTCGACGAAGCCGTCCTGCGCGCACTCAGTCAGCTCAAGCTGCCGCGCTCGCAGGTGGAAGTCGCCGTACTGGAAGAGGGCCGGCCCGGCATCTTCGGCGTTGGCGCCACCTCCGCTTTGGTCCGCGTGACGCCGAAAGGCGACGCCCAACCGACCGACGGGAGTGCCACCCCACTGCCCCGCATCGACGACTACGCCGATAGCACCGAAGCCGACCCTTCCGAACGCCCGCCCAGACGCGGGGGACGCGGTCGGCGCGGCGGTCGTGGGCGAGGACGAGCCGCTCCTGACGAAGCCCCGGGCAGCGACGACAGCCCGAACGAGCGCGACGATGCCCCGCGCGACGCAGACGACCGCGCCCACAGCGACCGCCAACCCTCCGCCGACCGCAGCCCTCCCCGCCACCGCGGTGGACGCGGCCGTGGCCAGCGCGGGGGCGGCAAACGTGGGGGAAACGATGACCGCGGGGGCTCAAACCGTGGCAGAGGTCGCGGACCGCGCCGCGACCGGCCCAACTACCCCACGCCCCCGATCCAGCTTGAAGCCTTTGACCTCTTGGCCGATCCCGAGTTCGAGCCCGAGGAAGACCCCCGCACCCTCGCCGTCAACATCGTCACCGACCTACTGCACCTGATGGGCGTGCGCGCGAACGTCGAAGCGCGCGACCCGGAAACAGCGATGGACGGGCTCAATCACTCGGCGGCCGTGATCGACGTCAAACCGATCGACGCCGACGACGATCTCAGCCTGCTCGTTGGCCCAGGCGGAGAGCACCTGATCGCGCTGCAGTACGTCACCAACGTCCTTCTCTCGCGTGCCTTGGACGGCGAGAACCCCGTCACCGTCGACGTCGATGGCTACAAGCGCCGTCGTGAAGACGAACTCAACACGATCGCCAGTGAGTCCGCTGCCTCCGTCCGTGAAGCCAAGGATGCGATCGAACTCGAGCCGATGACCGCGGCTGAGCGACGCATCATCCATCTCGCCCTCTCCGAAGAGGACGACGTGGAGACCGAATCCGAAGGCGAGGGCGATGCGCGCCGAGTAGTGATTGTGTACCGTGGAGACGAGTGACGGGGTCGGCCCGGAGTAACTCGTGCCGGTCTTGGCCATCGCCAACCAAAAGGGCGGCGTCGGCAAAACGACAACGGCGGTAAATCTCGCTGCGGCGCTCGCGCGCGCCGGACGCCGTGTCCTTCTGATCGACTGCGACGCACAAAGCAACGCCAGCAGTGCGCTGGGCGCCCCACCCAACGCCCAAGCCGGCGCTCTGCCGTCGATCTACGACGTCCTGGCCGAGAGCGCCCAGATCTCGGAATGCGTGCTGCAGTCCGCGCACGAAGGACTCTCGTTCGTGCCTGCCTCGCCAGACTTGGCCGGAGGCGAGATCGAACTCGCCCTCAGTGAGGAGCGCGAGTTCCGTCTGCGACAGGCCATCGCTCCGCTTCGCCACGCCTACGACGATGTCTTACTCGACTGCTCACCGTCGCTCGGGCTGCTCACCCTCAACACCCTGACCGCCGCCGATGGCGTCTTGATCCCGGTCCAGTGCGAGTACATGGCACTCGAGGGTCTCAGCCATCTGACCAGCACGATCGAGCGCGTGCGCGAGAACCTCAACCCCAGCCTAGCCATCGTCGGACTGCTGCTCACGATGTACGACTCGCGCACCAAGCTGGCGCAGGCCGTCGTCGACGAGGTGCGCGCGCACTTCCCACAAACCTTCACCACGGTGATCCCACGCTCGGTCCGCCTCAGCGAGGCACCCAGCCATAGCAAGACCGTTTTCGAATACGCCCCGCAGTCGCGCGGGGCCGAGGCCTACGCCGACCTTGCGGCCGAACTCATCGCCCGGCTCGCGCCGGCACCCAGCGAGGCAGCAGGGCCGCATTCCGTTGCTCCTACGACTGATGTCGGTACACCGATTCCATCTGCCGCGCAACCGGCTGGCAAGACTCCACCGGATTCAGTCGATCCTCCACCGATCGCCCAACCCGAAGCCGCCCAGCCTGACACGAAAGAATCCCGCCCCGCTCGCGCCACGCCGGCGCTGCCGGGCACCATCGTCGGAGGTGCCGTATGACTCGAGGACCCGCCCTGGGACGCGGTCTCAACGCGCTCATCCCCCGCGCGCAGCCTGAGCGCAAGCGTGATGATCTCGCCGAGCCAGATATCGCCCGGGCCGGCCCGGCCGCGGAGCCAGCGCCCATCACCAGCGTCGACGTCGCCGCGATCGAGCCCAACCCAGAGCAGCCGCGCCAGTTCTTGGACCCCAAGTCGTTGGAGGAACTCGCCGCCAGCATCCGTCAAAACGGCATGCTCCAGCCGATTCTGGTGCGTGACGCCGGCCACGGCCACTTCACCCTGATCGCCGGCGAGCGACGCTGGCGTGCCGCGCAGATCGCCGGGCTGGACTCGGTTCCCGTCCACATCAGCGAGACCGAGGACGACAAGAACCTGATCCTCGCCCTGGTCGAGAACATTCAGCGCCAGGACCTGAGCCCGCTGGAGGAGTCCCACGCCTACAAACAGCTCGTGGACAGTGGTCTGACACAGGAGCGCGTCGCCAAGGAGGTCGGCAAGAGTCGCACCGCCGTCGCCAACTCGCTGCGACTGCTGCAGCTGCCCACGCCGGTCCGCATGAGCCTGGCCGCCGCCGAGATCAGCGAGGGCCACGCCCGCGCCATTCTGGGCGCGCCCAGCGAAGAACAGCAGATCCGACTCTGGGAGCGCGTGCGCGAGCGCAACCTGACCGTCCGTCAAGCCGAGACCGCCGCGCAGCAGCTGCGCACGCTGGACGGCGCCGCCCAACCAGCCCGTCCCGCCAGTCCTCCCGGCGATCGCCTCGCCGTCGAACGGCTACAGAGCGCCCTCTCGACCAAAGTCGTGCTCGAGCGTCGCCGCAAGGGCGGCCGCATCGTGCTGCACTGGTACGACGACGAACAGCTCGAGCAGATCGTCAACCAGATCACGAACAGCCAAGCGGCACCCGACATCTCGGTCCCGGACGAATTCGATATCTGACTGCGGGGGGGCACCGCCCGCTCCGACCGAAACACGAGCCAGCCGCGCGCCAGGCACTTAACATCGCCCAACGCGAACAACGCCACACGTCCTGATATCAACCCGACCCGACCCTGCTCGCGCTTGCGTTGAGCGGGCCGACCTGCGACCGGTCCGGGACGGCGCCTAGGACTCCCCGCCGCCGCCAGCGTCCGAGCCGCCCGATCCCTCGCCGCCACCCCCGCGCCGACGCCGACGCCTGCGCCTGCGTGGCTGGCGCTCTCCAGCATCAGCCGCGCCCCCCTCTGAAGCGCCATCCGTGCCACCGCTCTCAGATCGACGCCCGGCCGGCCGCTCTCGCGGCCGTGAATCGCTCGCGGCGTCGGGCGCATCGCGGCGTCCCTCCGTGCGTCCTTCGTCACGCGGCTCAGCGCGTCCTGCGCCGCGGCCCCCATCGGAACGGCCTTCGGCCCCTCCCCGCCCACGGCCACGGCGCCGCCGTCGTCGTCGTCGGACCTCACCTTCAGCTCCGCGTTGCGGTTGCGAGTCGGTGTCCGGCACGGGCGCGGCTTCCGGCGCTCCCGAATCGGTGGCAGGTGCGTCGGCGCTGGGTGTTTCGGCGGCAGGGGACGCAGCCTCTGGGGCGGCGCGACCCGAACCTCGACTCCGCCTCGCCGGTCCGCGGCTCTCCCGTTCTTCGACCAGCGCCTCGTTCGGCGCCTCTTCGACGCGCACCGCCAAGCCGATCTCTTCGGCCGGCACCTCAACTCGCTGATGATGATCCTCCAGAAAGATCGTCACCTTTTGGGCCAGCGTGTTGAGCGCGATCACCTTGCCCATCCCAGCCGGCGTTGAGACCCGCTTGCCTATCTTGGGCAGCGTGCCGCGCATCTCCTTGTAGACATCGAACTCGAACGTCAGGCAACAGAGCAAACGCCCGCAGACGCCCGAGATCTTGTCCGGGTTGAGCGCCAGGTCCTGCTCCTTAGCCATGCGGATGCCGACCTTGGGGAAGTCGGTCATCCAGGACGAGCAGCAGAGCCGCTGGCCGCAGAGGTCATAGCCGTCAACAAGCTTGGCGCGATCGCGCGGTCCGGCGTGCTGCATCTCCACGCGCAGTCCGAACTCATCCTCCAGGCTGTGCGTCAGATCGCGGAAGTTAACGTGCGCTTCCGCGTGGAAGTAGCCCGTCGCTTCATTGGCACCCAGATTGATCTGGAACGCGGCCAGAAAGAGGTCCAGGTTGTAGGCCGTAGCCAGCTCGCGGGCTCGCCGCAGCAGAATCAGGGCCTGCTCCTGGTTGTGCAGCGCCTGATCGCGGTCGTCGCCGGTCGCCATACGCACGATCGGCTTGACGTCCGGCGGAACCTCGCCCGGCGCTTCACCTTCCGCGGGCGGGTCGGGCACCGTCACGACGTGCCCCATCTCCAAGCCGCGTGGCGTCTCCACGACGACGTACTCGCCCACGAAGATCTCGTGGTCCGGGGCCGCGAAGTGGTACATGCGCGACGCCTCGCGAAAGCGCACACCAATTACCTGAGTGGCCATCGTCAAACTGCCGCTTCTACGCGCGTGCGGCCTTCGCGCGGTTCGGGAATCTGGGTAAAGAGCGCGTCGAGCGTGATTCGCGAATTCACACCCTCGCGCAGGAAACGCTCGCTGCGTTCCAGTGCGATCAGGAAGCGCACCACGTCAGCAGGCCGGTACGAGGCCACCGCCCGGTGTAGATCGTCGAGATGATCGCGATGCGCGACGCGCTCGTCCTCACCGACGCTCAACAGCAACACGTCGCGCCACCAGGCGCTCCACTGCTCTACTGCCGTCAACGCGTCGACCGGCTCCAGCTGTCCGCGCGGCACCAGTCCCTCAGCGTACTTGAATCGCTCCGCCCGGCCCTGCGCCGCCAGCCGCTTGATCTCTTCGATCTGTCCGTGCCGCAGCGCGAAGGGGTCACCCTCTTCAAGTGCGTCCAGGGCCCAACCGGCGCGGCCGCGCGCCAGCCGGGCAAGTGTGGCGGCCTGTTCAGCGTCGAGTTCATGGTCCGCCGAAAGCCAGGCTGCGAGCTCTGCGACCGGCATCGGCGCCACATCAATTCGGGTACAGCGCGAGAGCACGGTCTCCTTCAGCAGCGCGGGCCGGGCTGTGACCAGCACGAAGGTGACGAAGGACGCGGGCTCCTCCAACGTCTTGAGAAACGCGTCCGCAGCGTCGTCGTTCATCGCGTCCGCCGGGTCGACGATGAAGACCCGCTGCCGCCCCTCGTAAGGGTGGCTCGCCGCCACCATCTCCAGCCGGCGCACCTGCGCGATCGAGATCACGCGGCTGCGGGGATTGTCGCTGCTCGCCTCCAGCGTCAGGCCGCCCGGTGCGACGACTTCCACGTCGGCGTGTTTGCCGCCACGGATCCGGGCGCATTGGCGGCAATCCTGTTCTTGATGATTCAGTGCGCAAGCCAACTCCAGCGCGAGCCGGGCCTTGCCGACACGCGGTGGGCCGGCCAGCAGCAACGCGTGGGGCACGCGGCCCTCATCGGCCATGCGGCGCAGCAACGTCGCCGCCTTGGCCGTACCGACCACGTCCCAGAGGCTGCAGCCG
Source organism: Dehalococcoidia bacterium (assembly GCA_963577225.1). GTDB lineage: Bacteria > Chloroflexota > Dehalococcoidia > Bin125 > Bin125 > JAPUIR01. Next base: position 15,509 of record CAUYZA010000018.1, read on the forward strand.
TCCTCTGTGGGGGAGTCGATCATCTTGTCGTTCATGCCGGCCCGCCTTCGGGCAGTAGCTCCAGCGCGAGCAAGTCGTCGTAGTTTTGGCGGCGACGCGTCAGCCGCGCCTCGCCGTCGCGCACGAAGACCACGGCCGGACGCTGGGCCAGGTTGTAGTTGCTTTCCATCGCCAGGTTGTATGCGCCGCTGGCCGGGATCGCCAGCAGGTCGCCCGCCTCCGCGCGCGGCAGGTCAACATCCTTGACGAGGATGTCGCCGCTTTCGCAGAACTTGCCCGCGATCGTGACCGTCTCCTCGGCCACGTCACGCGCGCGATTCGCCAGCAGCGCGGCATAGCAAGAGCCGTACATGGCGGGCCGCACGTTGTCGGCCATGCCGCCATCGACGGCGACGTAGGTGCGCACGCCGGGAATCTCCTTGCGGCCGCCCACCGTGTAGAGCGCCACCCCCGCCCGCGCCACGATGGACCGGCCGGGCTCGATGTGCACCTCAGGCAGCGGTAAGCTGTGGCGCTCACACTCCGAGCGCAGTCCGTCGGCGATGGCCGTCGCGTAGGTCGCGATCGAGGGCGGCAGGCCCGCGTCTGTATAGCCAACGGCGTAGCCGCCGCCGGGGCTAAACTGCTGCCACACATAGCCATGCCGATCGCGCATATCGGCGGCGAACTGAGTCATCACTTCGATCCCGCGCAGATACGGCTCGATCCCGAAGATCGGCGACCCGAGATGGATGTGGAAGCCGGTCAGTTCGAGTTGCTGCGTCGCCAGCACGGCCTCGACGGCGCGATCAGCGTCACCGCTCTCAAGAGGGAAGCCAAACTTGCTGTCGCGCAGACCCGTCGTCGTCTTCTCGTGGGTGTGGGCGTCGACGGCGGGTGTGACGCGCAGCATCACGGCCTGGCGGCGGCCGAGTTCGGTCGTGATCCAGTCGAGCCGGTCCAGCTCGTCGTCGTTGTCGACAATGATCAGACCGATCCCCGCCTCCAACGCCTCCCGCAGCTCCACCTCGCTCTTGTTGTTGCCGTGAAAGGCCATACGCTCCGCTGGGAACCCACCGGCCTGCCCGACGTGGAGCTCGCCGCCCGAAACCACGTCCATGCCGAATCCCTCTTGCGCAAGGATCGCCGCCAGAGACGGGCTGAGGTAGGCCTTGGCCGCGTAGAGGATGCGGATGCCAGGCAAACGCCCCCCGAATTCGGCCAAATACTCGCGGCAGGCCTCGCGAACGCTTTCCTCGTCGTAGATGTAGAGCGGCGTGCCGAAGCGCTGCGCCAGCTTCGGCAAGTCGCAGCCACCGATGCGCAACGCACCGGCGTCGTTGATTTCGCTGTTGCGGGGGAGAATCGACGCGAGCGGCACGCCCGCGTCCGCTGTGGTGGTCACTGGTGTTCCTCGGCTCGCGTTGGGCAGCTGCCCCACCGGGACTCGGCGAAGGGCGCGCTCCAAACGCGGGCCGGCTAGTGTGATCCGTGGTCACGCATCTGCACGACTCGCGCCCAGTGTACGACCAAAAGCGGCAGCGCGATCTTTCGCAAGTGACCACACGACACGCACGACGGAGGTCGGCTGCGGGGCTGATCTCGTGCCTCCCAGATCTCACCGCCATTCCACCAATGGGCCACCATGGGCACCATTCGGCCGACCGCCGCATAGCGGCCCCGCAAACCGTCCCGTAGACTCGCGCCCCGACGGTCCGTTGCCATGACGCGGTTCGCGATCAGGCCGGCCGGCGCGAAGGAGGGTCCCGTGGCCACACCTGCTCCCGTCTACGAATCGGACGACTTGCGCGTGCTCAAGCTGAGCGCGCTGGGCCCGTACGCCAACAACGCCTTCATCCTGGTCGACAAGGCGTCGAACCAGAGCGCGATCATCGACGCCGTGCCGGAGATGGATCAGATCCTCGCCGCCGCCGCCGGTACCGAGATCAGCATGGTTCTCTTCACGCACTCGCACCCCGATCACATCGACTCCTTCGACGCGCTGCACGAGAAGATCGCCGGGCCCTTTCACATGCACCCAGACGAGCCCTGGGCCGACCACTCCCGGATCGACGTGGCCCTACAGGGCGGCGAGTCAATCCAACTCGGCGAGACGACGCTGGAGGTGATCCACACGCCGGGACACACGCCAGGCGGACTCTGCTACTACCACGCGCCGTATTGCGTCGTCGGCGACACGCTCTTCCCCGGCGGTCCGGGCCACTCGACCAGCAACGAAAACCTACAAACGCTGATCGGATCGATTACGCAGCGTCTGCACACCCTCCCCCCGGACACGATCATCCTCAACGGCCACGGCGACGAGACGACGATCGGCGTCAGCCGCGAGGAGTACGCGCGCTTCGCCACCCAGGAGCACGACGCCGACTTACACGGCGACGTGCTCTGGGAGCAGGGCTAAGCGGATATGGGCGCCTCCGGCATCAGCGACCCCGTCCTGAACGAGCGGCAGCTACCGAACGGCCTGCGCGTGCTAACCGCGCCCATGCCGCACACGCGCTCCGTCACTGTCTCCTTTTACGTCGGGGCCGGCTCCCGCTACGAAGTGGAGGCCAACGCGGGGGTCTCGCATCTCGTCGAGCACCTCTGCTTCAAGGGCTCCGAGGCCTGGCCCACTGCCCAACTGATCTCGGAAGCAATCGAGGGCGTGGGCGGGGTGCTCAACGCCGGTACGGACCGTGAACTGACCGTCTATTACGCCAAGGTCGCCCGCAACCATCTCGAGCTGGCCTTGACGCTGATCTGCGACATCGTGCTGCGCCCGCTGTTCGAGCCGCGGGAGTTGGAGAAGGAACGCAACGTCATCCTGGAGGAACTCGCCTCCGTTGAGGACAGCCCCGGCCAGATCGCGGAGGTCGTCTTAGATGGCCTGCTTTGGCCCGGCCAAGCCTTGGGTCGCGATGTCGCGGGCACCCCGGCGTCGGTCCGCGCCATTCCGCTGGTGGACGCGACGGAATATCGCTTCCTGCAGTACACCCCGGCGAATGCGTTGCTTTCAGTGGCCGGCGCCGTCGACCCGGATGAAGTCGCGGCGATCACCACCCGTGCTACGGAAGACTGGCACTTCGGCACGCCCCTGGGCTGGGAGCCCGCTAGCCCCGATGTCACGACGCGGGAAGTGGCCCTGCATCGCAAGGAAATCGAACAGGCGCACCTCATGGTTGGCCTGCCCGCACTCTCCGCCGACCACCCCGATCGCTTCGCACTCAGCCTGCTGATCTCCGCGCTGGGCGAAGGCATGAGCAGCCGGCTCTTCATCAACCTGCGCGAGGAACTCGGCCTCGCTTACGATGTCCACGCCTACACCTCAAACCTGCGCGATACCGGCGCGATCTCGCTCTACCTCGCCGTCGATCCGCACAACGCCATGGACGCGTTGCACGCCGCCCTGACCGAACTCAGCCGGCTCCCGGCGGGCCTGCCCGCCGCCGAGCATCAAAAGGTGGTGGAGTACGCCAAAGGGCGCCTCTTTCTCAACATGGAGGACACCCGCGCCGTCTCCAGTTGGTACGGCGGTCAGGCGCTACTGCTCGATCGCACGCGCACCGTCGACGAAGTCGTCGCCGACCTCGAAGCCGTCACCCCGGACGACTTGATTCGAGTCGCGCACGACCTGATCCGAGACGACCGGCTGCGTTTGGCCGTCGTAGGTCCCTTCGACGACGCGGGGCCGTTCGAGCAAGCCCTGCGTCTCTAGCCGCCAATCGAACGAACAGCCTCATGTGAGCGAGGCGGCGCGAACCGGAGCCAGACCGTGACGAATCCCGCCGACGCGACCCCGACCGAACCCAACCCCTATGTCTCCGCGCGACAGCAGTTGGCGAATGTCGCCAGCAGTCTGGACGTTGACGACTGGCTGATCGAGCGGCTCTCCACGCCGGAGCGCGAGTTCACCACCAACTTCCCCGTCGAGATGGACGACGGCGGCGTGCGTATGTTCACCGGCTACCGCATCCAACACAACAACGCG